>CAIOOC010000780.1 GCA_903859795.1 uncultured Bacteroidia bacterium | reverse complement strand
TTCCATTATTACTAGATCAGATTGATAATCTAATTCATAACTGGTAGAGGTAGTCAACTCCGGACTAATTCTAACAGATCCTAAGGACTGCATTTTTTGTTCTTCATTTTTTTCTTCCACTTGTCATTTAATTACATATAATAATATTATGTTCGTATCATATATCCTGTGTTTTTATGCTTTTTTTTCTGCATCGGACACAGGCAATTGGGGGGCCTCTTTCACACTCCGTCCAAATTTCTTGATGAAATTTGGACGGAGTGCTCACAGGATTAACTGATTACAGAATAATAAACTGGAAAACCTTTTTGGAGTTTTTCTTCCTTTTTTGAATAAATGAAGAAATAAGACATTTTATCTATTTATCATAAATATTTTGGTGTTGAGATAGCCCTTACATTTAAAACTGATATGATCCGTAATTCTTTGCTTGGTAAATCGGTCAGCTCACGGAGATCGTCAAAGGGAAATGTCAAGGGCCTTATGTCGATCATAAGGATAAATTCACATATTCTCCTCCTTGTAATTTGTACCTGGTCACTTTGTGCCTTTAATCATTTTGATTGCTGAGCTTGTCAAACGAAGCGAAGTTGAAACAGGCAGAAACTAACCTTAGTATTAGACACCCTTTGATCAGAATTGACCAAAAGGTATCAACACATTCCTTCCACAGCCGGAATGGGGTGATGATGTTGCACTGACGCAAAATTCCCTTTCAAATGTTCAAGTCTTTTTTCATGTAAGCGGAATCACTGATCACACTAATTTCTGCCAGCTTTCTGCTCTGTTCTGCCTGTTTTCTGCCCTTATCTGTTTTGTCTGCTCTTTTTTCTGCCTTTTCTTCGTGTGATCAGTAATGGTGTAAGGACTGACCTCAAATCTCGAATTTTTGTGTTTCAAATTTTAATAATATGTTAAATATGGCATATTTCCTGTGAGAATCTGCCTTTTTTTCTGCTTTTCCGATAGGGCGAGTTCGGCATCATCCACACTAAACGATGAAAATATTTGCATTTTCATCGTTTAGTGTGTTGGTGATTAAAGATTTAAGAAATAATAAACTGGATAAGCTTTTTTAAAGGCCCCTCAGCTTTTTCTTCCAAAGAAAAAGCTGGCAAAAAGAAGGTCACGTCAGCTCCCGCTGCTGTTTTTCAGGGACCCCTGCGGCCTAAAAAACAGACGTGGTTCTTTTTTCTTGAATGATGGCGGGTCAAGAAAAAAGAACCAAAAAAGAAACCCTAAAAAAATCCGGCAGAAGTAAGCCAGGCAGAAAATCAGGCAGAAGAGAATGCGCTGGTTAATCATTTAATGGACAAAGGTATTGATCGCCGGGCGGAAACGTCAAGGGACTTTGGTTGCTGCGAAATAGTAATAAGTTGGTGCAGCAACCGCCGTCACTTCGTGTTTGGTCACTTTCTGCCCCGATCACTGAGCGAAGTCGAAGTGAAAAGAGGCAGAAACTGACATTCACCCTGTGACGAGAATCCGCCCGGCTCAACCTTGTACGCCCATTAAATTTTAACCGGCGTGCCAGACAAAGTCCGTCCACTGACGGATGCCAAAATAAGCCTGTAAGGCAGCAGCAAATTAAGATGACATTTTTCGAAAACATTAAAACGTTGGACGAGCTGCGCAAAGAGTACCGCAGACTTGCCATGCTGCACCATCCCGACAAGGGAGGCGAAACCCGTCTGATGCAAATGATCAACGAACAATACGAAAAGCTTTCAAAGAGGTTAGTTAATGGCAATACTGATTTTTCTCAGGGCCGTAAAGATTATGAGCATCAGTTATCGGAAGAAATCATTCAACGGCTGGACAAAATAATAGTTCTGCAAGGTATCGATATTGAATTGATTGGCTCCTGGATATGGGTTACCGGAAACACTTTTTCAGTACGGGAGACCCTTAAAACTGAAGGTTTTAAATTCTCTCACCCTAAAGCCGCCTGGTATTGGCATAAAGGAGAGTATTTCAAAAAATCAGGTAAGATCATGTCAATGGATCAAATGCGCTCAACATGGGGTTCCGAATCTATTGAATCTAAGGATTCGAAGCAACAAAATTTTATTCAATAAAAAGAAAGGGTCACTCCCTTTTTTTGTTCGTGCTCTGAACCCAATCAATGGCGC
>CAIOOC010000779.1 GCA_903859795.1 uncultured Bacteroidia bacterium | reverse complement strand
GTTTTTCTCTTCCGGCCTGTTTCTGAAGTCTGTCAGCATTTTCTCAACAGGTGCCATGATTAATGTAAGGGGAGTTCGGAACTCATGTGAAATATTTGTAAAGAATTTAATCTTAAGTACGTCTATATCATGAAGATGCCGTGCTTCAAGCCGGTCATTTTTGATTTTCATGTTCAATCGTTCCCGGGCAAGGATCAGCATGCGCAAAAGCCACAATAACAGTACGATAATCATGAAATAGAGTACGTAAGCAAGCCCGCTCTTCCAGAAAGGAGGGAGAACGATAATTTTCAGTGAGATTTCCTTACCCCCGGAATTTCCCTTTAATTCCTTTACATGGAAAGTATACGTTCCGTTATTCAGATTGGTATAGGTCGCTGAATTTTGTTTCCCACTTGTATTAATCCACTCATTATTAAATCCATCAAGTTTATAGACATAGTTACTCTTCTCAGGATAAAAATAGTTAAGTGCTATGAAATCAATGGTAAATGAATTTTCCTGGTATTTTAGGGTAATCTCTTCAGTATTGAAAATCGGCCTTTTCAACAGAATCCGGCCGTTGTACTTCTGACCGTACGGTATCTTCTTATTGAAGATTTTAAAATCCCGCAGGACGATGTCTGCAGATACAGTGTCATCTTTTATCTCGTCGGGGTAGAACGCATTTAGTCCGTCTGGTCCGCCGAAGAATAGTTCTCCATCCAAAGTGCAAAGTGCCGATGACTCATTAAACTCATTTCCCTGGAGGCCGTCATTCGATGTGTAATTTATAATGTTAAATTCAAACGTATGAATATTATGGACATTCTTAATAATCAATTTCGAGATCCCATCTTTTGAACTTATCCACAAGCAATTGTTTTTATCCTCCACAATTCGGTGTATCGTATTTGACGGCAAGCCATCGGCCATTGTAAACTGCCGGACAGTTTGGTGGTTGTTGTCGAGGAGGAACAATCCTTTTTTAGTACAGACCCAAAAAAATCCACGGCTATCGATAAAGCAACTTGTCAAATCGTTTTCTTCTGCGTCATCGGAATGCTTAGGTTTAATCTGCAAACAATGCAATGCCTGGTCCGAAGTGTCATAATAGGCGAGTCCATTCGTTGTGGAAATCCAGATTTTTTTGCTTTTATCCTGATAAATAGATGAAATTAAGTCGCTGCAGAGCGTCGAATTGCTGATGTTAAACCGTTCGAAATGCTCTTTTTTTGGGTCAAAACGGTTGAGGCCAGCTCCTAATGTACCAACCCAGAGGTGATTCGTTTCATCTTCCGATATTCCATAGATCCGGTCATCTGAAATGGAAGTAGAATCCTTGGGGTTGTTTTTATAAACGGAAAACTTCCCTGTTAAAGGGTCCCATCTGTTCAGTCCGCCGAAATAAGTTCCAATCCATAAACTACCTGCGTGATCTCTGTATAATGAAACAATGATGTTACTGCTCAATGAATTTCTAATCCGACTGTTGAATTCGATCCGGGTTATCTTTTGTGTTTTCCTGTCAAGATAGTTCAATCCTCCTCCATCCGTTCCAATCCAGATATTACCCGAGGAATCTTCCACGACAGCGTTAACATCATTATTCCCCAGACTGTTGTCGTCACCCGAAACATTTTTGTAAATCCGGAATTGATGGATGTTTTTTCTGTAAAAACTAACCCCTTTCTTTGTGGTTCCCAGCCAAACAATTCCCTCTCTATCGCAAAGCACTTTTGAAATTCCATTCGATGAAAGGCTCTGGTCATCAAATGGTTTATTCCGGATGTTTTTAATTTTCAAGGTTCGTTTATCGATACGAAACACTCCGTCTCCGTCGGATGCGATCCAGATTAACCCCTCGGCATCCTGCGAAACTGATCCAATCCTCTTTAATCCTGGTGTGTTTCTGCACAGATTTTGAAATTGGACATCCCACTTTTTCTCTTTGATGTTGAATAAATTCAAACCAAAAAGGTCTCCAACCCAAAGATCATTGTCTCTGTCGATAAATAACCTTGCTTGCCCACTGGTGGAACTGGCTGTGTAGTCGGGGATTTTAAATTTCTCAAATGATCGGGTATGAGAATTATAATGCTGAATA
Source organism: uncultured Bacteroidia bacterium (assembly GCA_903859795.1). GTDB lineage: Bacteria > Bacteroidota > Bacteroidia > Bacteroidales > Prolixibacteraceae > JAAFHB01. Next base: position 4,486 of record CAIOOC010000779.1, on the reverse strand, counting down.
TAACCGTTTTCTGTACTCATCCACATGTTGTCGCTAAGATCCTCAGCTAAAGAGGTAATCCCGTTAAAAGGAGAATTACATTCGGTACTGTCTACGAGAATATGTTCAGTGGTATGTTTTTTTATGTCATTGACGAAACATCCATTATTGGTTGCAATCCAAACGTTTCCCTGACTGTCTAATGTTAACGCATTAACAAAAAATATGTCACCGCAATTGTTTCGCGTCACTGACGGGTAGTTTGAATTTCTGATTTGATAAGTAATCCCGTCCAGAATAGAAACTCCATTTGCTGTTCCGATCCATAGATCACCGTTTTTATCTTCGGTTATCGCATTTATAGTGTTGTTTGCAAGAGTTCTGTTTCCTTTCTTCTCGTGGTTAAATACTTCAAAATTAATGCCGTCAAACCGGTTTAGTCCGGCATTGGTACCAAACCATATAAATCCTTTGGAATCTCGGCAGATACAATTAATCTGATTCTGAGAGAGTCCATGACTGACATTCAGGTGAGAAAAGACAATTGGCTTTTCCTGACCCATCAACCGGCAGGTTAGCAAAAGCATTCCAAGGATTTTGACCATTTTAATCCCTATCCGACAAATGCGAATTGAGCGATGAACAAAAAAATCCATTTTTAAAGAAGATCCTATTTGTTGGTTTTTCAGTGAGGAGTCCCGGCAAATCTGATTGATACCCTAATTTTAAAGATATTCGCCCGCCGGGAATTATGTTATAAAGATATAATTTTCAAAATGAATATTATCCAAAAATCACCTCCGTTTACATTTTAATACCTATTTGGATTCAAACTGTACCCTGTATGATACCATTTGGTCTACTTTCTTAAACCAAAGATGCACTTCGGTTAGGAATGCTACATGTATTTTTGAAAATGCATTTCAATCCATCCATACCGCAACATTGCTGAAACAAGCTGTAAGTTATGATAAATCGTAGGAGAACTTATTTGATTTTGGAATTAGTCATATACCTGATTATCACAATCGGAATTCTCTTACTCATATATAATTTATGAACTAATGCGACGTGAAAATATTTTCTTAATTTTTTAATCTAAAGTCTATGATTTTATGAAAGCAAATGAACATTATCTTTCGTCTGAAAGAGTTGGAATTGTAAGAATCATGATCTTTGTTTTTTTCATTTTTGTGCTGGTTACATCCGGTTTTAGTCAGCAGAAAAGTGTAAAAGGAGTGGTCACCGATGAATCAGGTTCTCCTATTCCCGGAGCGACAATCAGTGTAAAGGGAACCAGCACTGGGACGATTACCGATCAGGATGGCCGGTTTACTATCGGAATTCCGTTAAAGGTTACGGCCCTTTCCATCTCTTTTGTTGGAATGATCACTCAGGAGATAAAGTTAGGCAGTCAGACTGTTTTTTCAATTAAAATGCGACCTGAAAATGTGCAACTTGACGAGGTTGTAGCCATAGGTTATGGTGTTCAACGGAAGAAACTTGTTACCGGTGCTACGATCCAGGTGAAGGGAGAGGATATTGAACGGATGAATACTGTTTCTCCGCTAACAGCCTTGCAAAGCCAATCTCCGGGAGTCAATATAACAAAAACTTCAGGGGAGCCCGGGGCAGAATTCAAGGTGAATATACGCGGTATCGGAACGATCGGAAATTCTCAGCCGTTGTATATTGTGGACGGAGTTCCGCGATGGAATATTGATTATCTGACATCAAGTGACATTGAATCCATCGATATTCTTAAGGATGCTGCTTCAGCCGCAATTTATGGCGCCAGAGCTTCCAATGGTGTGATACTTGTAAGCACGAAGAAAGGGAAGGAGGGTAAGATAAGCGTTTCGTACGATGGATCTTATGGTGTTCAAAATGTTTTCAGGATATTACCGTTGCTGAATGCCAAAGAATATCTGATGATTGAGAATGAGCAACGGATGAATTCCAATCTTCCGCTTTATACCAGGGCCGATTATGACAATTTACTGCCCGCCGGGGAATATGATAAGATTCAGAATGGTACGTGGAACGGAACCAACTGGCTTAAACAGATGCAGACCAAGGATGCTCCAATCCAGAGCCATGCAATTAATATTACGGGTGGCAACAGTGTTTCAAAATTCTCGATCGGATCTTCCTACACCAGTCAGGAAGGGATATTCGGATCTCCTGTTCAATCTACCTATGAGCGGTATACCCTTCGAATCAATTCAGATCATGTCATCCTGCACCGGGATTTTGACATCATAAAAGTGGGAGAAAACCTCTCCTTCACCAATAACAACAATCATGGTATAGCTACCGGAAATATGTGGTGGAACGATATTGCATCAAGTGTTCAGGCGAACCCGTTGCTTCCTATGTGGGCATCAGGAAAGACTGATCCAGCGTATCCCTATCATTATGCGTTAACCTGGAATTCTGCTACTTCCAATCCAACAGCCACAATGATTTACCGTGGTTCCAATATTGCCAAAAGCTTTAATCTAAATGCCAATGCCTACGTCGAAATTCAACCAATAAAAGGGTTGAAATACAGGAGTATGTTTTCCGTTAGTCCAAGTGCCTCAGCCTACCGAAGCTGGACACCTGCGTATAATCTTGGTCCGGTAAATGTGCAGTCCGCCAATAGTGTGTCCCAATCATCAAGTTATGGTCTTGGGGGATGGATGTTTGAAAACACGTTGAATTATGATTTCATTACACGCGGGAAACACCATTTCAATGTGCTTGCAGGGATGAGTGCAGAACGGTCTGGACTCGGCGAAGGGGAATCGATCACAAATTTAAACAGCGTTTTCAATGATTTTGAGCATGCTTACATTGACAATGCCAATGTTGCTGCAACCGCCAGTATTGGAGGAGGTCCATGGGGGAAAGGGGGTATTCTCTCCTATTTTGGCAGAATCAATTACGATTATAAAGATACCTATCTGATGACTTTGGTCTTACGTTCAGACGGATCCTCCAATTTTTCGAAAGGACACCGGTGGGGTTCCTTCCCTTCGGTATCAGCAGGGTGGGTGGCGACTAATGAAAAGTTCATGGAGCCCTTTAAACCGGTAATGGATTTTCTGAAATTCAGAGGCAGCTGGGGTCAAAATGGGAATCAGAGTATACCCGGATTCCAATATGCCTCGTTGATTGCCTACAATACCGATTATACACTGGCTAACTACTATTTCGGTACAGGGAAAACCACTCCGACTCTTGGAGCGTATCCCTTGAATATTCCGACACCAAATCTGATGTGGGAGGTATCAGAACAGCTTGATCTTGGATTTGATGCCCGTTTCCTGGGATCAAAACTGAGTATAGCGTTCGATTATTATAAAAAGACCACCAAAGGATGGCTGGTTGCGGCTCCAATTCTGGCCAGCTGGGGTGTCGATGCTGCTCCTTTCATTAATGGAGGTTCTATTCAGAATAAGGGAGTTGAACTTGCCTTAAACTGGAACGATCAATCACATGATTTTAAATATAGGATAAACGGGAATTTGAGCTACAACGAGAATCTCGTAACAGATATTCAGAACAGTCAAAAACTCATCGCAGCAACCAATGTGAAATTATACGGAAATGGCCCGTACATTGCCCGGGCACAGGCAGGATATCCCGTGGGATATTTCTGGGGATACAAAACAGCCGGTATTTTCCAGAATCAGGCCGAAGTGTCAGGATACAAAAATCCATTGGGAGTGGTCATCATGTCGAACGCCGTCCCTGGAGATGTAAAGTTTGTTGACACCAATAAGGATGGAGTGATCGATGACAATGATAAGGTAAAGATCGGAGATCCAAACCCTAAGTTTATTTTCTCTTTGAATTTAAATTGTGAATATAAAGGCTTTGATCTCCTGATTTCAACGTATGGTGTCGCTGGGAATCAGATTGCCCGTGACTGGCACGATGCGATCAGTCCGCAAAATAATTACACAACTGAAATTTTGGGTCGATGGCATGGTGAAGGTACCTCAAACAGACTCCCAAGAGTGACTGATGGTACCGGTATCAATCAGCAGTATACTTCAGATCTGCAGGTTGAGAATGGGGATTATCTAAGAATTAACAATGTTACACTGGGCTATGATTTCAAAAAGCTGATTCGCACATTGCCTCTCCAGCAAATGCGGTTTTTTCTCACGGTACAGAACCTTTATACTTTTACAAAATACAGTGGAATGGACCCTGAGATCGGGACAAGTACAGATGATGCCAATTATGGCTGGACTAAAGGGATTGACCTTGGATTTTATCCCAGTCCAAGGACCTGTTTAATCGGAATCAACTTAAAGTTCTAATATCAAAATAGTTATGAAAAATATTTTAATTCTTCTTGTATTCCTGCTCTTGTTGACCGGTTGCAAACAAAGCTTCCTGGATACCCAGAACCTAACACAAAAAAGCAGCGACAATTTTCCGCAAACTCCGGTGGAGGCCGATCAGGCTGTTACAGGGATTTACGCTGTTCTGGCCACAGGTTTTGGTGGAT
>CAIOOC010000778.1 GCA_903859795.1 uncultured Bacteroidia bacterium | reverse complement strand
TATTAATACAATTGAATGTTTGTAAAATATATGTAAAAATATCAAAAAGACAATATAATTAGTTAAAATAAGCAAATAGTTAGTAATGAGAGATTACGGGTTTAATTCATTCATTAAATAGGGTACTCAGTGTTAAATAAATGTTATTATGGATATATGTGATAAAAAATTTGGGGTCACGTATTGAAAATAGCATAAATTTGCAGTGTTAAAGTAAAAAAATAGGGGGTATACGAGAAAATAATAAATATTGATAAAATTTATTTAGGCGTTTTTATAGAAAGGTATACCTTAATTAATGTTTAATTTTAAAATGAATACTATGAAAAATCGGAGAAAAAGTTTTGCTAGACTGTTGCTTGTTTCGGCAATTTGCATAGCGATGACAATGAATGTAGCAAAAGCTACACCTTCTACAATTGTATGGATTCCATCTGTGGATTTTCAGGGGTTTAATTCCTGGCATCTGGGTATAGACAATTATATCCGTGCTAAAAACGATGCAGCTGGTGTACGTGGAGCCGGAATCTATGATGCAGGTTTGACAGTAGGAATCTTGCCTTTTAAAAAATTACAGGCAGAGGTTGGTTTTGATTATTTGTCGATGGGGGATAAGGTATATGATACCCATCCGGTCTATTTCAATGCAAAAATAGGGATGCCTGAAGGGGCTATGTTTGCAGGTGCACCCGCAATAGCTGTTGGGGCCTACAATTTTGGATTAAAGACTGATCTTACCAATTACAATATGACTTATGGGTTAATTTCAAAAACTGTACCTGTGCTGGGCCGACTTTCGATTGGTTACTATACAGGAAATGATAAGTTATTGCTTGATGGTCAAGGCAATAAATCAAATTCAGGAATTATGGCCTCCTGGGATCGTACAATGAAGGAAATCTCTGACAAGCTTTGGTTTGCAGTGGATTACCAGGGTGGAAACAACTATCTGGGATCGTTAAACCTTGGCTTCTCGTGGGCGTTTACAGATAAAATATCGGTTATCGTAGGTTATGACATTTACAATGACAAGAATTCGATGTATAACTCGATGAATAAGAACATGAATTCTTTCACCACACAGCTGGATATTAACTTTTAATTGAATAATAAATTTTCGATGACAACTATTTAAAATGGAGCTATGAAATCACACACTATCAGCCCCCGGGGCGGGGGAATTTTCGCCAGATTGAGCGAAAACATGTCGAAACCTAAAGACTGGAAATTGGGTTTTACAATTTTAGCGGGAAAAATGATCGGTCTCTTTCTGGTCATAATGGCAATGATGATGATTCCGGGTCTTATTGGTACCTCTGCAATGGCTGCAGATACCTACACTCCACATGAGACCTCAATGATTAACAGTCTAAATACGGTATGGACCCTAGTGGCAGCTTTCCTTGTATTTGGAATGCAGGCAGGTTTTGTAATGCTTGAAGCCGGGTTTGCCCGGAAACGGGAAACTGTAAACATTTTGGTCGAATGCGTTTTGGACACTGCGATCTGTGGAATTTCGTTTTGGGCTATTGGTTATGCATTTATGTTTAGCCATGGAAACGGTTTTATTGGAACTCACTGGTTTTTTCTGCAGGGTGCTCCTGATACATATGAAGCAACTGGAGTTGCTTTGCTTGCTCACTGGATTTTCCAGTTTGCTTTTGCTGATACTGCCTCGACAATTACTTCCGGTGCGATGATTGGTCGTACAAGTTTCCGTGGAGATATCATCTACAGTATTGGGGTAACTGCATTTATTTATCCTATCATTGGCCATTGGGCATGGGGGCCCGATGGATTCCTTGCAACAATGGGTTCTGCCGATATGTTCCTCCCTTCACTCGGACAGCCATTCCGCGATTTTGCCGGTTCGACAGTTGTTCACACAATTGGAGGTGTAGTTTCGCTGGCAGGCGCAATTGTCCTGGGTCCGAGGATCGGGCGTGTCTTCTTACGGGATGACAAGCAAAGAGGAGGTTTGCCAGCAGCACACAGTTTGCCTCTGGCTACAATTGGTGCCTTCCTATTATGGTTCGGATGGTACGGGTTTAACCCTGGCAGTACTCTTTCTGCAATGGATTTTCAGGGGATTGGCAGAATTGCCGCTAACACTACCCTGGCCGCCTGTGCCGGTTCACTTTCAGCTATGCTGCTTGCCTTATGGGTAGGACCTTTTAAAGGAAAGTTTGATACTGGTTTTGCATTGAACGGAATGTTGGCAGGTCTTGTTGCAATAACTGCTCCCTGTTACTGGGTTTCCCCTTTTGGATCAATAATGATCGGAATTATTGGGGGTGGCGTAGTATTTGCAGGAGTCTATATTATGGAGTATCTTCGTATTGATGATCCGGTAGGTGCCGTTTCAGTACATGGTTTTGCGGGAATCTGGGGAACATTGTCTCTTGGATTATTTGCCTCGGGTCAATTTGGCGCAGCAACACCAATTGGTGCAGACAACTCAGCTCCTGTTGCAGGCCTTTTTTACGGAGGTGGCTGGAGCGTCCTTGGAGCTCAGGCAATTGGCAGCCTTGTTGTAACTTTATCTACATTTGCTATTTCAATGCTCTTAATGTATGCTGTGAGTAAGTTACCTTATCCTTTTAAACTTCGCGTTGAGGCTCATGGAGAAACAGGTCCTGGCGGTATCGACGTTTTTGAACACGGTGCAGAGGCTTATCATAACTAATAAAAACAACTTATTAAAATTTTATTCACATGAAAAAGATAGAAGCAATTATACGGGTATCGAAGTTCCAGGAAGTAAAGGAGGCCTTACACGCAATCGATATCGACTTTTTTTCCTACTATGATACTATTGGAGTAGGTAATGAGAAAAAGAGAAAGGGTTCGTATCGGGGAACCTCGGATGATACCGAGTTTATCTCCCGCAGAACGTTAACAATTGTCGTCAGGGATATTAATCTGAAAAAAACGGTTGATTGCATTTTAAAAAGTGCTTATACCGGGGAAATCGGTGATGGAAAGATATTTGTTTCCCCAATAGAAGAATCCTATCGAATCCGTACAGGAGAAACCGGAGATGATTCGATGTATAATAAAGATTAGTTTCGATTTGAGTTTTTATTTTGTTTACATGGATTAATTTTTGAAGTTTGGATTAATTGATTTCTCCGTTTAAATTAATTTGGATTTCAATCAGGGTGCCTCATTTGTGAGGCACCCTTTCTTTTTTTGCATGAAACTCAACGAGAATTAGTCTTATTTAGAAATCAATATTTTATAATAAAAAGTGTTATTATGGATTATATACCCCTCAAATATTGATAAAATACAGAAAAAACAGTAAAATATTAAAATCATACCCTATAAAAATAAAAAATGTTGTTTTTATTTTTATTTTTGCCCCCAGGTAAAAATAGTTTATCTGAATGTTTTTTCCTGAATTTGTATTCTAATATTTATTAAACAAAT
>CAIOOC010000777.1 GCA_903859795.1 uncultured Bacteroidia bacterium | reverse complement strand
CAACCGCAAGTTGTGAAACTCTAAACTCAAAACTGATAACTTTAATTTAGAATCGATTGATTTTAACACTAACAAACTATGAAAAATCTATTTGCAGGTTTTATTGGCAGTTTAATCATGCTAGGTTCAGTAATAAGTTATTCACAGTCAAGGTTTCCCAGGGATGTTTATGAGTTTATTGAGAATCCCGGAATTTTGGAGGTGAATCAGGAACCTGGACATACGCCAATGGTTGCTTTTAATAACCTGAATAAGGCAATGTCAAATACAAGGGATGCATCACAAGGTTATCTCTCATTAAACGGGACATGGAAATTTCAGTATTCCAAAAATCCGACAGACGCTCCCTCAGATTTTTTCCAACCCCGATATGATGATCGAAAATGGGGAAATATTAAAGTGCCCGGAAACTGGGAAATGCAGGGGTACGGAGACCCGATGTTTCGCAATGTTTCTCAGCCCTTTAAAGTCGATCCTCCCCGGATTCCTCACGATTATAATCCTGTTGGATCATACAGGACCACCTTTAACTTGCCTGTTGAATGGAAGGGGAAAGAAGTGTTCCTCAGAATGGATGGATCCACCTCTGCAACGTTTGTCTGGTTAAATGGAATAGAAATGGGGTTTAATAAGGGTGCCAATGAACCAGCAGAATATAATCTGACTCCATTTTTGACTTCCGGTAAGAATACGCTTGCCGTGCGGGTGTTTAAATATTCGGATGGTACTTATCTAGAAGACCAGGATTTCTGGAGGTTAGCCGGGATCTTTCGGGATGTGTATCTGATGGCGACGCCGGAGGTGCATATCCGTGATTATTCTGTGATCACAGACCTTGATGATCAATACCGCGATGCAAATCTGAATATTAAATTATCATTGAAAAATTATTTAAACCTTCCAAAGAGCGGTTTCAAGGTCAGGGTAACTTTATATAACAATGATCATCAGGTGGTTCAGGAACCCTTTGTTTCAGAGATCGTGAACCTGGCAAAATATGAAGAGCGGGAACTGAAGCTAACAACCAGGGTAAAAAATCCGGGTAAATGGTCTTCGGAATATCCTAATCTTTATCTGTTAACGCTTGAGCTCATCTCGGGTTCTGGTAAAACTGAAGAAGTTATCCCTGCACATTTTGGTTTCAAGAAGGTTGAGATCAGGCATCAGACTTTGTTCCTGAATGGTGCAGCCATTAAGCTTAATGGGGTGAACAGCCATATGCAGCATCCCACACTCGGTCACGCGATGGATGTGGAGACTATAATAAAAGATTTTACATTGATGAAAAGGTTTAATATCAATCTGGTCAGAACATCACATTATCCGCCGCAACAAGAATACCTTGAACTGGCCGATGAGCTCGGGATCTTTATTGTCGACGAAACGGGTGATGAGTCTCACGCAACTGAATTTGTCTCTGAGCGTGACGAATGGACAAACGCATATGTCGAACGGGTTAACAAAATGGTGCTACGTGACAGGAACCATCCATCAATTCTGTTTTGGAGTGCTGGGAATGAAAGCGGATTTGGGAAGAACATCTGCGAGGTAATAAAGGAAGGGGAACGTCTTGATCCTACAAGGCCCTGGATGTATGGTGGCAACACGAATGATGTTGACTGGAAAAACGAAGTTCCATGTGAAGAGATCATAGGTCCAAGATATCCAACCCCTTATGAATTGGAAACCCGGATTGCACAGGTTCCTGAAGGTCAGGATCCCCGCCCCTCATTTATGGACGAATATGTTGCAACTACCGGAAATGGTGCAGGCGGACTGGATGAGTTTTGGGAGAAAATTTACAAATATCCGCGGCTTTCCGGTGGAGCAATATGGGACTGGATGAGCCCGGGCATCACCGAAAAAATCCGGTTGCTCAAAGATGAATCACCCAATCAGATCAACAGCTCCATTAAGGGACGTGCGATTTTGGTCCCCGGAAAATTTGGTAAAGCAATTGAACTGAACGGACATGATCAATGGGTTGAAACATACAGGGATCCGTCGTTGGATATTACCGGGAGCAAGCTAACTATTTCACTCTGGGTTTACCCGAATAATTGGAACGGAAACGGAACCTACCTGGTTAAGGGTGATAATCAGTATGGTATTGTGCAGAAAGATGCAAAAAATCTTGAGTTTTATGTTTCTGATCATCAGCGAAGAACACTTGATGTCGCCTTACCCGAAGCATGGATTGGGACATGGCATCATATCGCCGGTATTTGTGATGGTGCTGAGATGTCGCTCTATATCGATGGAAAAAAAATGGCAAATGCACCTTTTAAAGGCGACATTTCCAATAAACCATTTCCGGTTTCACTGGGATACAGTACCGAAAATGAGGGATCGGAATATTCAGATAACATGAGTAATGCCCGGTTTGACAGGGTTGCTATTTTCGATCACCCAATTCCAATCGACCGATTGCTTTCTGATGACTCCCCGACGCTAAAGAATGAAGCGAGACTTTGGCTTGATTTTGAACAGGAGGAGTGCAAAGGAGAGTATTTCAGTCTTGGAATAGGAGGTAGATCATATGGAATGGTCTGGCCCGACAGGACACCTCAACCCGAACTTTGGCAGGTTAAAAAATCGGCTCAGCCTGTCCATGTGATCTGGAAGAATCTGACGAAAGGAATAATTGAGATAACAAACAGATTTGCATTTACAAACCTCAATGAATTGAATTGCATTTGGGAGTTGCAGGCAGATAATAAAACTCTTCAGCAAGGTAACCTGAACCTCTCTCTTGAGGCAGGGGAGAAGCGCGATATACTGATCCCGTTACAGAAACCCACTGTCGAGGCTGGCGTCTCATATCGTCTTTTACTGACGTTTCAAACTAAAGAGGACAATTTCTGGGCAAAGAAGGGATTTGAAATGGCCTGGGACCAGTTGGATCCAGACTGGAATATGCCGGTTGCATCTGGAAAACCCACCAGGAAGGAAATTCTTAAGATTCAGGAAAACAGTGAGATATTATCGATCTCGGGGACCAATTTTTCTTACTCATTCGATAAGTTGACAGGGAACCTGAGTGGTATAAAATATGAAGGGGTAAACCTGGTGCAAAAAGGACCTGCGCTGAGTGTCTGGCGTGCACCGCTGGTCAATGAAACTGACCCATGGGCAAATTGGGGATCAGGGCTTAAGGATCGTCAGCCGGGGATGGGAAATGGACCGGTTAATAATTGGTTCAGCCTCGGATTAAACCAGCTCCGCTTTAAGCTCGATCAGCTGACCTGGTCTGAAAATGAAAGCGGGGTTGAAATAAATGTCAATAACCATGCTGAAGGGACTACTTACCACACTGCTTTCTCGAATGCTTTTACCTATACAATCTCTCAGGATGGCCAGATGAAAATCAGCCATAAAGTTACACCTCACGGAGTGATGCCCGGATGGCTTCCCCGCATAGGTTTGAAGTGGGCCTTAAGTCGAAACTTGGAAAACATTACATGGAATGGTCGTGGACCTTTTGAAAACTATCCTGACCGGAAAACCGGTGCAAAACTGGGGATTTATAAAAGCAGTATCAGTGAATTCAACGAGCCTTACCTGAAACCTCAGGATTATGGATGCAGGACAGATAATCAGTGGGTTACTTTTCAGGGCAATGATAGTATCGGGTTATCTTTTTCGGGAGATCAGTTATTTAATTTTAGCGCTCAATCGTACGACACAGAAATGATTACGCGTGCTCAATATCCATATCAGCTTGTTCCATCTGACGAGATTACCCTCAATTTCGACTACGCTACAAGCGGAGTTGGTTGCACAGCAATTTCGGTGTTGAATGAATACCGGGTCTTACCCGCGGTTTATTCTTTTATTTCATATGTTCGCCCTTTCAGACTGAAAGAATAATTGAGCGTGAAAAATCTGCTCGTTTTCCGTTCTTATTAAAATTAGATAGTTTTTAAAAAATTTGTCAACTTTTTTGAAAGATGAACGTTATAACATATAACTTTCAAAAGGTTCCATTTCATTTAAAAACAGAAAATATGAAAAGAAAAGAGTTTTTCACAACACTTGGGATATCTGCCGGCACAGTCATGTTTGCTCCTTATTTGGTATCATGCAGTAAGGGCAATGCAGTTGCTGACCCTGGAACAGGTGGCACACCCGGTGCGATTGATTTCACGCTCGATTTATCTCTTCCTGCAAACGCGGCTCTGAATACGAATGGAAATTCGATGACCAACAGTGGAGTTCTTATCGCCCGTACCTCTTCCGGATCCTTTGTAGCGGTAGCTGCTGCCTGTACCCATCAAGGCTCAGCAATTCTGTTTGATAATGCAAATACCCGCTTTAACTGTTCAAATACAGGCGCTGGTCATGGATCACAATATTCAATCGGTGGTGCCGTTATTGCAGGACCTGCACCAAAAGCGTTAAAACTCTATAATACACAGTTAACAGGTACAAAATTACGCGTGTTCGCATAATCTTCGTGTCTATTATGTTGT
>CAIOOC010000776.1 GCA_903859795.1 uncultured Bacteroidia bacterium | reverse complement strand
TCGATTAAATTAACCAACAAGTCTGTTAAGAACAATGAAAATGAAATCCATTTGCATCAGATTATTCGCCTTTTTTATTAGTGTGGCAATTTTAACAATCGTGTCGGTGCAAAGGCTCATTGCACAGGAAAGCTTCAATTATATGCCGATAAAGATCGGTTGGCATGATGCAGTATACGACAACAACCTAGAGGCTGTTCACGACGACGAAAAAACCGGTCCGAAGTTAACCCCCTGGACGACATGGGACGATGCCATTGACAGGGAAATGAACTGGTTCTTAAAGGCTCCGGTTAATGATCACGGATACCCTTGCTATGTCTGTTTTACGTTCATGGATGAGAATTATCAGCCGTATAAAACAGACATTATACCCGGTACACAGGATGGAATGGGAATTATCTCGTATTTAAAATACTGGAATTATAAAGGAAAGACAAATCCAAAAGTTCTTGATGTGGCTAAGAAAATGGGGGATTATCTTGTCACGGAGGCCAATACTCCAAACGAAGGATTATATCCAAATTTTACACGTTCAACCGGTATCCATGGTGAATGGCCATTAAAGCAAAGCTCTCAGAATGATGCTGATTACGGGAAGAATACTATTGAACCTGACAAGGGTGGCATTGCAGGGTTTGCTCTCCTTGAGCTTTATAAAGTAACAAAAGATAAACGTTACCTTGATCAGGCACTTCATAATGCTCAGGTTTTGGCGAAGAACATGAGAAAAGGAGACGCAACAAGCTCTCCATGGCCATTTCGCGTGGATGCCATAAGTGGCAAATACTGGGGAGAACGAAGCGGCGATATGGTCTATATCTTAAGGCTTTGGGATAGCCTGCTTGAAATGGGACACCCGGAATTTAAAAAATCACGAGAAGAATTATGGAGCTGGATCACCAACTTCCAGTTTAAAGCTCCTGAAGATCCTGCTCATAGCTTATGGGTTCAGTTCTTTGAAGATCAGCCCAAAGAAGATAACCGTAATGCCTGGACACCTTTAAATATGGCCAGGTACCTGATCGAGAAGAAAGAGGCTCTTGATCCGCTCTGGAAAGAACATGCAGAACAGTGCATCCAGTTTGCAATCAGGAATATGGGAAGTGAACGCCCGGGAGGAGTTACCGTAGTGGGTGAACAGGACACTGACAGGAATCCATGGGGAGGAATAAATTCTACCTTTGGTGCAGTCACCGCAATGTTTTATGCCGCAGGTGGCGGGGAAAAATACAGGGACCTCGCTTTTAGAAACCTGTCGTGGATTACCTACTTTATTCGCGAAGATGGCATCGTGTGCGATCAGACCGGTGAATGGCACTGGCTCAGAGAAGGAGGATGGGTAGAAGATTGCCATACCGATGTAATACATAATTTTATGGATGCCATAAACGCTGTACCGGAATGGGCCACTGCTAAAACACCAAGTGGCAAGACAAAGGCTGTAATTCAGGAATATTTTCCAAAACCAAAACATGGAAATACCTATGTCATTGCTCACAGGGGCGCTCATATTGGTATTCCCGAAAACTCACTGGCTGCTATTCAGAAAGCGATCGACCTGGGGTGCGATTTTGTGGAAATTGATACAAGGGCAACTAAGGACGGAAGAATTGTCAGTGTACACAATTCAACGGTTGACCAATATGTTGTTGGAGTGAAAGGAAAAGTGAAAGATTTTACACTTGAAGAGATTAAAAAGCTCGATATCGGGGAAAAATTGGGCGGGGAATGGAAAAATACACGTATCCCTGGTATTGAGGATATTCTTCAACTGTGCCGCGGCCAAATTGGCGTATACCTTGATTTGAAAGAACCTCTGGTCCCGGAACTACTCAAGATTATTCATAAGTATGATATGGAACGTGATATTGTCTGGTATATATCTGCATCACAAATGAATACAATTAAAGAGTTACAGAAATTATGCTATAAATGTGTCGCAATGCCCGATCCCGGACCGGAAAAGAACATTGATGAAGTTGTTAAACAGGTTCGCCCAAGAGTAATTGCCAGTGATATGGGAGAACTCAGCGAAAGTTTCGTCAAAAGTTCTCATGCGAATAATGCCAAAGTTTTTGTTGATGATAAAAAGGAGACCAGCGAGGAGTGGGAGAAAATTATAAGCTGGGGAACAGACGGAATCCAAACTGATAATCCGCAGGGCTTAATTGAATTTTTAAAAAATAAAAAGTAAAAAATATTATATTAATCTAGAATTCAATAAAATTCTCAATACACTATTAAAAAACGCCACTATAGCACCAAAACACCAAGTTTCACCAAAATAAGTTAGATAAACTTTAGCTGGGAATTGACTTTGGGCAACATAGGCAAAAAACAGGTAGGTACAACATTTATATGTATGAACGAAAAGTTAGCTAACGAAGATGAAAATTAAAATCTTGGTGAAGGTGTTTCTTGTCTGCTTAATCGCTCTCAATTCAGTTGCCCAAAAATCGAACATCACGCCCGTAGTTGATCAAACCCATCCAGATATGCACTGGTGGCAGGAGGCAAAGTTCGGGATGTTTATCCATTGGGGAGTCTATTCGGTTCCGGGGCGTGGCGAGTGGCTGATGTACCAGGAACATGTACCGATCAAGGAATACATAAACCTGGCCAACCTGTTTAATCCGAAGGATTTTAATCCCAAAGAGTGGGTAGCCAAAGCAAAAGAGGCCGGGATGAAATATGTTGTTCTGACCACCCGTCATCACGACGGGTTTTGCTTGTTCGACAGTAAAGTTTCAGATTTTACGGCTCCAAAAACCGCTGCCAAACGTGATTTTGTTAAGGAATTTGCGGACGCGTGCCATTCTGCAGGAATGAGGATGGGATTTTATTATTCTCTTGTGGACTGGCATTACCCGGGTGTCCTTCCACAGGGATATCCTGTTGCTCCTGCAACCATGAAAATTCTTGCTGATCAGGCTCATGCACAGGTGCGTGAGCTACTCACCAATTACGGGACTGTTGATATTTTGTGGTACGACGGAATGTCTCCAAACGATCCGGAGGGATGGCATTCGAAGGAGCTTTTGGCTATGGCGCGCAAACTTCAACCTAATATGATTATCAATGACCGGTCGGGTATCCCTGCAGATTTCGGGACTCCCGAAAATTCGGTGACTGCACAGTCAAGGCCCTGGGAATCGTGTTTCTGCATGAACAGGACATGGGGATACGCAAAGTATGACCGCAATTATAAACCCGTTCATGAGCTGTTGCGGTTATTAGCTTCCTGCGCTTCACAAAAGGGAAACTTTCTGCTGAACGTGAGTCCCGACGGCGACGGAACAATTCCCGTTGAGCAGGCTGAAATCCTGAGCAATATTGGGAAGTGGATGAAGGTAAACGGTAAGGCGATTTATGGGGCAGGACCGTCGCCAGTAATTGCCGCAAACCTTGGTATGGCCACTATGGTCGGAGATAAAGTATACTTGCTGATCCAAAGATGGCCTGGTTCTACGGTTCCGCTGGCCTGGATTGGAAGTAAATTGAAATCAGCCTGCCTGCTGGCAACTGGCCAGTATGCCCGGATAGAACAATTGGGCGACCGGGTATGGCTGCACGATCTTCCCCAGTACCCGCCTGATCCCTGGCTAACTGTTATTGAATTAACTTTTGAGGGAGAGCCGAAGCCCTCGGAGCCTGCCTACAATTGAGTCTTGAAACATTGCTGGTTCCGATCATTTACACTTAAAAAATAATTTAGAATAGGTAGTCTATTTTTTGAATTGCGAATAGATTTTATGGGTAATAATTAATCGTATTCAATTTTGTTAATTATATCCTTCAACTTATCAATCTCTTCTTTACTTAAGTTCTCTTCTTTCACCATAAAAGATAGTAAGGATGCTGGAGAATCACTAAAATAACCTGAAATGATTTTTTTCAATTCAATTTTTCTATATTCTGACTTAGTGATTTTTGGATAATATTCATAAGTTTTTCCATAAGCTCTGAAACTCAGATAGCCTTTACTGACCAATATCCTTACCACCGAGGAAATTGTATTATAGGGTGGTTTAGGCAGCTCCCGAATTTCTTCAATTACATCTTTAACAAAACCCTTTTTGAGTTTCCAAAAAATCATCATTATACGTTCTTCTGTTTTAGTAAGTTCTTCCATAATATCTATTTTTCAGTTACTTCGAATGTTAAATTTATAGAACCAAATTCATTTTCCGGCATTTTTTCAGGAGCCAAATCTGGTTTTATTTTCTGTGGGTCGAATTTGTTCCACATACTTAATGTCCTTACGGATTCAATAAGCTTCGCTTTGCTAAAAAAATCCCCAGGATGTAAGCTAATCTTACTTAATATGTCAGATGTGGTGACAGTTTTGTTCCCTTTAACTTGTATTGTACCAATCTTAAATCGATCTCCTTCATTTACAGTGAAAATTAGATCCATAACTCTTTTACCCTTTGGAATTTCAGTCTTCTCAATATTGAGAAACAAATATCCTTTATTAAGGTATAAGTTAGCTACATTTTCGTCTAGACCTTTATCAACAGCTTCTTTTGTAAATGCATCCCCTTTTTTCAAACTGAAGGCGGAATTTAACTCCGAAGTATTAAATACCTTGTTATTCACCCATTTTACTTCACCGATTTTGATATTATTGACGCTGGTAGAGTTTATTTCGTATTCACTGTTTTTTAAGAGTGCTGGTTTAAAATCCAAATATGAAAATGAGACCAACAGAGCAAAAGCGATTGGGAGCAAGGATATAAACATTAGTTTTGACCAACCAATTGACCTTTCTTTTGTTATCATCAATATCCTTTTGGTTATTTGGTTGCCTGAGAAGCCTGTCATTAGACTGAGAGAATTATTGTCTGTAGCTAGATATAAAAGCAATTGAGCATAGTCTTTCTTCCTCTCCCCATGGCCAGCCGTTTTTTCGTCAGCAATGAATTCATGAATCTCTTGTAATTTACTTTTAGTATAAT
>CAIOOC010000775.1 GCA_903859795.1 uncultured Bacteroidia bacterium | reverse complement strand
GTTGACCATGTGATATTTTCCCAGAGTTTATTCACTTTTGGATTTGATGTTACATACGAAGAAGCCAGTTGTTTCAGTGAACTGATCACCTCTCCCTTTATTGAAGGTATCGGAAGTGGTTTTTCGATACCTGTAATTTCGATGAAACGATACCCGTGAAATGTAAACCGGGGCTGGATCACCTCGTTCCCACCTTTTAGAATATAGGTATCCTCGGCTAAGGCACCGCGGATATTTTCGAGCATAATCATACCAACCTTTTTCCCGTATTCCGGAAGATCAGGATACTTCACCTCTGCATAACGGAGGGTGAGCCTTTTTCCGGCAATTCCATTTTGGATCATGATTTTCGGAACACCGACCATATTCTGACCCATATCGTAGACAAAAACACCCGGACGAACCTCTTCCATCTTAACTGCCTTAAGCTCTTTGACTATGCCGGCATTTTCACCAAACTGACCAATAAGGGACATGTTATCATAATTCATAATAGGTGCCATTCCATTGGTCCCGTCAGATTTCTGGTCAATAAAGCTGTTCCCCTCGAGAGGCACGCTGACTGCTTTCTTCCATTGGTGGTCATTATATTCTGCTGTATTCCAACCTGAAATAGCAGTTTCTTTGGAAGCCTCATAAACCTCACCCTGGAAAAAACTACCATAAAGAAGGGGCCCGTGATTAAAGTACGACCAAGTATTCGGATTTGTAGTAATAATTTTGGTTGTGCCATCTGAATAAGAGATCACCAGCTTAGCAAGCAATGACTGCCTATCACCGAAGAAGTTCCAGTTTTGCCCGCTATAGGTGATATTGCCACTCCACCATCCTTCGCCCAGCATCGCCCCAATGGCGTTTTTACCATTTTTGATCAGGTCTGAGACATCATAAGTCTGGTATAAATGGGTCTTGTTGTATTGGGTAAGCCCGGGATTGAAATAATCATTTCCAACGCGCTTCCCGTTGATATACATTTCATAGATTCCACGCGCAGTCACGTATAACCTTGCTTTGGCGATCTTTTTTACGTCAGAATTAAACGTAGTCCGCAGCATTGGCATCGAGTTCCTGCTTGGATTAGTAATAATCATTGAACCATTTCTTCCACCATCAATGAAATAACAATTATCTGCGACTTTAAGTCCTGACAATGATCTGTTTGCAAATTCAGCAAATGCACCTGAATATGCACCTGATTCCATTAAATCTTCCGAAAAAAGTTTGTTTGATGGACTTCGGAAATTTCGGACCTCAACATCGGAGAAACTTGCTTTCTGACCTGCATCTAACGAAAATCCAATTTCCGAGACCATTGGGAAACTGATAAAATCGCCTCCACGACCTACCGGATTGAGGAACAAACTCGGAGAGTTATCGGTATTATCGACAGCTGCAATTTTATGTTTAGCATCCTTCCCGTCTATAAACAGATTGGCCGAACCAAAAACCGATTCGCAGCTTATTTGGTGTTGAAGATATTTGTTATCGTTGTTTATCAGATCCTTAGATATACTAAATGTTTTAAAAGGTTTATCTGATTTGTCATCAGGGTGATAGCCCACGCGGTATACATTCAGCTGAGCTACGCCTTGTTCAGATTCATCCAACTTCGAGATATCGAGTTCCAATTTTATGTATGATTCATTCTTTTTATTTTCAACTCCGAAAATGTTTTTGTTTTTGTCCATCAAACGATTGTCGTTTGCTCCAAATACAAACGATGCTTTTTTTGTGGCTGATACTTTGTCAAGTTTGATTGTATAGCCAAGTTTAAAGACCGACAGATAAGGAGAATAAAATACCAGGTCATCATCCCCTCCGCCAATCCAT
Organism: uncultured Bacteroidia bacterium; assembly: GCA_903859795.1. GTDB lineage: Bacteria > Bacteroidota > Bacteroidia > Bacteroidales > Prolixibacteraceae > JAAFHB01. Next base: position 629 of record CAIOOC010000775.1, on the reverse strand, counting down.
GTAGCCCCATCCCAGGCCGAAAGTTTCGGATCAGGATTCATGAGTCCCGTTTCAAACCAGGATGACCCAACGGCAGGTTTGCCATCCTTGTCCCAAACAGTGACTTTCCAGTTATATCGTGTCACAGGCTCAAGAGGTACTCCGGAATATTCAATATTCAAAGATTTATCGCTGAAAACCTTTTTGCTGTCCCACATCTCTTTTCCTTCCGGGTTAGTAACGAAAAGCTGATATGCAGACTGGCAAATTCCACGTTCACCTTCAGCCGCAGCCATTTGCCACGTAAAACGAGGCGTTTTGACATCAATACCAAGGGGCGTTGTTGTATATTCTACCTGGAGGTTCTGAACCACTCCAGTTGCATTAGAATTGAAAGCTATTATTAATTGAACAATGAATAATATCAAAAGCGGTAATCGTTTTAAACGAAGATAATTGATCATAATAATAAAATTAGGTAAAATGGGATATTTCACTTCTCAAAAGATTAAAAAATAATGACAATAAACAGTTGTCGGATAAGAGCCATCTGCTCGATAAATCTGGTAACTACGGATTTTAATCCGTAGCACTACATCTGACAGTAACAAGGAGTGCCTTAGGCACGATACATCTAAACTATCGTACAG
>CAIOOC010000774.1 GCA_903859795.1 uncultured Bacteroidia bacterium | reverse complement strand
ATGCAATAAACGGAATGATAGTCAGGGCCTTACCAGGTCTGTAAAACTTTGTAAGATCGATACTTTGGGCTATTTTCCATCCATCCACAGCATTGAAACTAATCATCTTTGTTGAAACCAGACCGTCATATTTTAAAGTCCAGGTGGTGTCAATAACACGACGTTTGATTCCGAAAAAAAGTGGATTTAATATCCCATAGTTTCTCTTGTGGCTCACCACTGAAGTTTCATCTGCTACAAATTTCTTTTGAATAGTCAATATTGAATCGCGTTGTCTGAAACTCTTATTTTCGTCAGAGGAGAGAGGAATGGGGCGCATCTGAGTCCAATAATCCGCCTGACGATTACTCGCCTCTTTGTCAATGGTCACCTTTACCTTATCTTTTATTTCGAGCGATTTCATCGAATCGGGTTTGCGCGAATAATCCTCCTGTGCCATTAATCTGGAGAGTTTTGTCATATCCCTGTTGGTAAGTTTATCCTTCTCCAGAAGATGACCAATTTTTAACTCCTTCTTATTCCCTGATTGAACTTTAAGCGTTTTTACGGATTGTGCCGTCTGATTGGCCGTTATATTTGAAAGATCTGGTTTTGCCGGTTGAATGCCTATCATGGCAAGAACCTGATCATTGGCTTTCAAATTGTTATACTTTATTGATGCTAAGAATTTTGCACTTCCTTTAACTCCCATCATGCCGCCATTAAACGTGTAATCATGACCCATTGGCAGCCATACTCCTGGAAGGACCTCATCGAAAACCAGCCTAAAACTTACATCTCCGAATGGGGTCTCAAAACTTAGATTAGCCTTTGTAAGACACCACAAATCTTCATTGATGTAAATGTAACCTTCGAAGAGTTGTTTGCTTTTTCTTTTTGGAATTACTTTGATTTTATCGACTGTGTATTTTCCTTCCTGCTGGAAACCTTCATATCTGAAGTTGTAATATGTAAACGAATTCTTTCCCAGAGGGGTAAAAAGGATATTTATATTATCCTGGTAGAGGCTTGCTCCCAGAAAATCTTCAACTGAAAAGTCAACAACTTTTGGAAAGGTTGAATTAACCGAGATGATTTTTTGATTGTATTTATCAGGAGCATTATAAATAATTTGGCTAATTGTCTCATTGACAAGGATATCTCCGGATTTCACGTCAATATCCTTTTTCTTGAGCTGGTTTCGGATTAATCCTGGAACGTTCTCAAATTTTACTGTTCCACGGATATACACGTCAGCGGAGAATGAGTTTATTTGATTCAGATGAACGTATGACAATCCGATTACTTTTCGCATTATCGCATATGCAGGATCTTCGTCGCTCGAGTGAATATCTATCTGGCTAATCTGAACGACTTGTTCTTCAAGTATTACCGCAATTTCAGTCATCTTTTTGGTCAGGATAATCGTTTCAAGTTTTGGCATATAACCTAAACTCCTGAAGTTTGCGGTATATGTGCCTGGTGGGAGATCAAGTTCGAATTTCCCATCATCGTTGGTTGTGGTTCCAAGAGATACTTCCTTAATAAAAACTGTGGCATAAGGAATCGGAGTCCCATCCTTTGCGTTTATGGAGCCTTTCAGGTTATGGGCATAAGAGAGGAGGCCGCTAAATAATAGTAATGGAATGAATATGGCTATTTTATAGCGAAAGGACATAACTATTATTCTTTAAAATTATATTGATATTTAAAGATAACAAACATAAGACAACATTTGATCATTATCTTATAAAAAAGAGTGAATAAGGATTTCCCTATTCACTCTTTTACTTGATATAAATTATTAATATGTGTTGTAATTCAGCTACTAATACGCATTAATAATAGCCAGGAAATCTTCGGATTTAAGTGAAGCACCACCTATTAATCCTCCGTCGATATCGGGTTGGCTAAATAAATCATTAGCGTTTGCGGGACTGCATGAACCACCGTAAAGAATAGAAATCTCTTTGGCAACTTCTGCATTATATTTGGCAGCAATTAATCCCCTTATAAAGGCCAGCATATCCTGTGCCTGCTGAGTTGACGCAGTTACACCAGTGCCAATTGCCCAAATTGGTTCATATGCAATCACTAATTTAAGAAGTTGTTCAGTCGGTAACAGGAAGATTGTTTCATCAAGTTGCTGCTTGACAAATTCATTTTGGGTGCCGGCTTCGCGGATTGCCAATGCTTCGCCGCAGCAGTAGATTGGCGTTAATCCCTGTTCAAGTGTTAATGCCAGTTTTTTGTTGAGAATTTCACTGTTTTCATGATAGTATTCACGCCTTTCGGAATGGCCAATGATCACATATGTTGCCCCCGTTGATTTTATCATAGCGGCTGAGACCTCACCAGTGTAGGCTCCCTTAGCAACTGCTGCACAATTCTGTGACGCAATATTTACCCGATTGGCATCAACGGCATCAACCACACTGATCAGATGGGTGAATGGAGTGCCAAGAACGACAACTACATCTTTTGCTCCCCTGGTTAAAACAAGTTCATTTACACTTTTTGCCAGTTCAACACCCTCTTTAACGGTTGTGTTGCATTTCCAGTTTCCGGCTACAATTTTCTTTCTCATTACCCTGCTATTTTAAAAATTATTGAATAAAAGCTTCTATGGTACATTTTAGCAACAAAGATAAGACTAAATGGGATAGTCTGAATCAGAGCATAAATTCAAATCAACGATTTAACTTTTTGTTCATTTGGGATCTTATAATTTCAGCGGCCTTTTCGGTCGTTGGAAAATCAGCTTCAGACCATTTGGTCAGAATAGTCCCTTTTTGGAGCAGTATCAACCCTGGATTGGACCGGATTATAGTTTTCAAGGTCGTCTGATCGGTGAACATGAAATCATATTCAGGATGTTGCGCGCGCTGAAATTTCTGAAGGGCTTCACCTGCTGTCGATGTAAGTCCAATGAACCGGTATCCTTTTTGTTTTGCCCATTTGGCCAATGCATTGAGGATATTCTGCTTCTTTACCGAGGATTTCTCAAGATCATATGCAATTACAAAAAACGTGATAAGAGAATCATTTAAATAGGATTCAGTAACATTAAGCTGATCAGCTGTTTGTATTGAAAAATCGTGAATAGGAGGACGATATCCTTTTTTAAGAAGAAGTGGTGGCTCCATTGATTCGAATTTCCAATGAATCGTGTCCTGCCAGGGATAATTCTGATCTCCAAATTTCTTAATCTCATTTGATTGACGATTCCTGTATTTATAGCTGTTTTGATAAACATCAGTTGGGGCTCCCTCGGGAATTGTCATCCCTTTGGTAATATTTATGCCTACCTTATATGGCCTGAAATCAATAATCGGTTCATGCAAATAAGACCAGTAAACGACCAGCAGATAGGCTGAGAATAGGATTAAGCAGGAGATTTTCCGGAATTTGGGTGAGGTAAGAAAAAGCAGATTTCTTCTATTGAATAACAGAAAGACGACAAGAATTATCAGTGCGATATTCTTGTAAAAAGTTTCCCAATTACTAATAACCAGGGCATCACCGAAACATCCGCAATCGGTTACCGGATTCTGGATAGCAATATAAAGTGTGAGTGGTGTGAAAATCAGCATGAACACGAATGCCAGCTTAGCAGAGAGTCTGACGAGT
>CAIOOC010000773.1 GCA_903859795.1 uncultured Bacteroidia bacterium | reverse complement strand
TACCTTCAATATCTTTTTTTCCACCACATCCGGAGTCTTTCGAGGATTTTTTGCTCAGACGTATTGTTTTGCGGGGTATAGAAACGCTTATTTTTAATTTTTTCAGGGAGAAATTCCTGATCTACAAAGTTTCCTTCATAGGCATGTGCATACTTATATTCTTTACCGTAACCCAGATCTTTCATCAGTTTAGTAGGTGCATTCCGCAAATGGAGTGGAATAGGAAGATGACCTGATTCCCGAACCTCGGCCAGCGCCGCATCAATTGATTCGTAGGCCGAATTACTTTTTGGCGAAGTGGCAAGGTATATTGTACATTCAGATAATATTATACGCGATTCCGGCATTCCGATTTTGTGTACTGCATCGAATGTATTTTGGGCCATCAGAAATGCATTTGGATTTGCTAATCCAACATCCTCAGAGGAAAGTATAAGCAAACGACGGGCTATGAACTTAATATCTTCACCCCCCTCAAGCATTCGTGCCAGGTAATAGACGGCTCCGTCAGGATCGCCACCCCGGATACTTTTGATAAAGGCAGAGATGATATCGTAATGCATCTCGCCATTTTTGTCATAAAGCGCCAGGTTTTCCTGCAAACTTGACGTAACGAGGTCATTGGTTATGACGATTTCTTCTTCAGTGGCTGCGTTCAGGACGATTTCCAGAACATTGAGGAGCTTACGTGCATCGCCACCTGAAAACCTGAGCATTGCCTCATATTCCTGAACTACTATTCTGCGCTGGCAGAGCTCGTAGTCAGTTGTCAGAGCATGATTTAAAAGCGCGAGCAAATCTTCTTTCTCCAATGATTTCAGGATGTAAACCTGGCAACGTGAGAGTAGGGGAGAGATCACTTCAAAAGATGGATTCTCTGTGGTTGCACCAATTAATGTGACTAATCCTTGCTCAACAGCTCCCAGAAGTGAGTCTTGCTGCGATTTACTGAACCTATGGATCTCATCAATAAACAGGATCGGATTTGGAGCAGTGAAAAACCGGCTGTTCCTAGCCTTATCTATTACATCACGAACATCTTTAACACCTGAATTAATTGCGCTGAGGATATAAAACGGACGGTTTAAAGAATTGGCAATGATCTTTGCCAGTGTTGTTTTTCCTACTCCAGGAGGGCCCCAAAGGATTATGGATGAGAGATTTCCCGAATCAATCATCTTGCGAAGCACCGCACCCTCTCCAACCAGATGTTTCTGACCAATATACCCATCCAAAGTCTTAGGTCTTAATCTTTCTGCCAGCGGTTGATTTGACATGCGTTGAATCAGATTAGTTGCAATATCTTTTAATCACGTTGTATGCCTCTGTCAGCCCCAATTCACCTGCCTTACTTAAATCGAGAGAGCCACCTTCCATATCATCGAGGAAGATACGGGTAAGTCCGCGGTTAAAATATGCCTCGGCGAAATCGGGTTCCAGCTCAATTGCTTTCGAGAAATCGTTGATTGCAGCAAGGTAATCTTTCTTTTTGACTTTGGTATTGGCCATATTAAACCAGGCAAAAATAAAGCGAGGATTCATATATAATATTGATTCATAGTCTTTTATGATATCTTCGTAATC
>CAIOOC010000772.1 GCA_903859795.1 uncultured Bacteroidia bacterium | reverse complement strand
TACTGGCGCCAACGTATTCAGATGGCAAAAGCGATGGGCTGTAATACGATAGCTGCTTATATATTCTGGAATTACCATGAATCATCACCCGGAGTATTCGATTTTAAAACTGAAAATCACGACATAGCTCAATTCATCCGGATAGTTCAAGAGGAAGGACTTTGGCTGATTTTGCGTCCGGGACCTTATGTTTGTGCAGAATGGGAGTTTGGGGGCCTGCCTTCATATCTGTTAAAGATTCCCGATATTAAAGTGCGATGCATGGATCCAAGATATATTGAAGCTGTTGACAGGTATATTAAAGCACTGTCTGAGCAGGTCAAAAATTTACAGGTAAACAAAGGGGGACCGATTCTGATGGTTCAGGTTGAAAATGAGTACGGGAGTTACGGGAATGATCAACAGTATATGAAATGGATTCAGAAAACATGGAAGAACGGTGGAATTGAAGTCCCATTTTACACGGCCGACGGTGCTACACCATTTATGCTTGAAGCAGGATCCTTGCCTGATGCGGCAATTGGTCTGGATCCCGGAGCCAGCGTATCTGAGTTTGAACAGGCAACCAGGGCAAATCCAAACGTTCCTTCGTTCTGCAGCGAATTGTATCCCGGATGGCTCACCCATTGGGGTGAAAAGTGGCAGCGCCCCGATACAGCAGGCCTTTTTAAAGATGTTAAGTGGCTAATGGACAACAAGAAATCCTTTAACTTATATGTGATTCATGGCGGTACAAACTTTGGGTACTGGGCTGGTGCAAATGCATTCAATCCAACCCAGTACCAGCCAGATGTTACTAGCTACGATTACGATGCTCCTATCAACGAAGCGGGTCAGGCTACACCTAAATATCATGCTCTACGTAACTTATTGGCAAAATATCTGTCTGAAACAAAGAAATTAAGCGATATTCCCGCCCAATCCACACTTATCGAAATACCTAAAATAAAGATTGTCGGATCGGCCTCACTCTGGGAAAACCTCCCTGCTCCAATATTTTCTCCACAACCAAAACCAATGGAGATGTTTGGTCAAAAGGGTGGCTTTATCCTATACCGCACTACGCTTGTGGGTCACAAAAAGGGAAAGCTGCGTATCACCGAACTTCATGATTACGCCACTATTTTTGTTGATGGGAAATATATTGGTAAACTCGACCGTACCAAAGCCGAAAATATCATCGAATTACCAGAATCGATTAGCGCAAATCCTCAACTTGATATCCTTGTTGAAGGCATGGGCCGTATAAATTTTGCAGAATATATGATTGATCGCAAAGGGATTACCGAGCGCGTTTCGTTAGATGGGATGACTCTGATGAACTGGAAAATTTTTAATCTTCCTTTTGACAAAGGGGATCTGAATAAACTCACATATTCCACAGCAGAGCCTGCACTACCCGGAAATTTCTTTAAAGGGGAGTTTGAACTCACTGCCACGGGCGACACCTACCTTGATGTGAGCCTTTGGGAGAAAGGAGTTGTCTGGATTAACGGTCATAATCTGGGAAGGTACTGGAATATCGGACCACAGAAGCAGCTTTTTTGCCCCGCTCCCTGGCTTAAAATCGGGAAGAATGAGCTGTTGATATTCGACCTCCACGTGCTTCAGAGTAAACCCTTGAAAGGGGTAACAAGCATGGAATAAAAATCATGTTTTTTAACGTGAAATCATGTTATAATTGTCGTCTGTAAACTATAATAAAAATTGAATCCTGATTGACCAGGAAAAAGATGGAGGATTATTTTAAAAAATACAGAGATGGAATTATAGGTATAAACCAGACTTTTCGATCACCCTATGGTGAGAATAGGATTGTTTATGCCGATTGGATTGCCAGCGGACGGCTTTACCGGCCAATCGAGGAAAAAATCACTTACCAATTTGGACCTTTTGTAGGTAATACCCATACCGAAACCAGCGAAACTGGAACCTTGATGACAAAAGCGTACCATCTTGCTCAAAGAAAAATCAAGGAACATGTTAATGCTGGCCCCAACGATGTGATTATCAATGCAGGTTCCGGAATGACAACCGTGATCAACAAATTTCAGCGCATACTCGGATTCAGGGCAATGCACAAAATAGATAAGCTCGACCGATTGCCCGAACAGGATCGCCCGGTGGTTTTTATAACTCATATGGAACATCATTCGAATCACACCTCCTGGCTTGAAACAATTGCCGATGTAGTTCAACTATCGCCAAGTCAGGCGCTGCTCGTCGATCCTGAACAATTAAAGATAGAGCTGGCAAAATACACGGGTCGAAAGATGAAAATCGGATCGTTCACCGCCTGTTCAAATGTCACCGGTATTTCGACACCATACCACACAATGGCAAGGATCATGCATGAAAATGGAGGGCTTTGCTTCATCGATTTCGCAGCTTCGGCACCCTATGTTGAAATCAATATGCACCCCGAAGATCCGCTTGAAGCGCTCGATGCTATCTTCTTCTCTCCACATAAATTTCTGGGCGGCCCAGGAAGTTCCGGCGTATTGGTCTTTAATTCTGCTATTTATAACTGTTCAGTACCTGATAACCCGGGAGGAGGAACAGTCGACTGGACAAATCCCTGGGGCGAATTTAAATATGTTGATGATATAGAAGCCCGTGAGGATGGGGGTACACCTCCATTTTTACAAACCATCCGGACAGCACTTTGCATCGAACTGAAGAATCAGATGGGAATCGAGAATATCGAAAAGCGCGAGGCCGAACTAGTAAAGATCGCCTTTGCGGAGTTGGAAAAGATGGACGAGATCCATGTTCTGGCAAACAACATTCATAACAGGTTAGGCATCATATCTTTTTATATCGATCACCTTCATTTCAATCTTGCAGTTAAATTACTCAATGATAAATTTGGTATCCAGGTGCGCGGTGGCTGTGCGTGCGCCGGAACCTATGGACATTTCCTGCTTGATGTAAGCCATGATCAGTCGCACAAAATCACCGAAAGGATAAACTTTGGGGACCTGTCACAAAAACCGGGATGGATCAGGCTATCCCTGCATCCAACGATGACCAACGAGGAAGTCTATTTTATCTTGGATGGGATCAGACAGGTTCAGGAAAATCACTCGATGTGGGGGAAAGATTATGTTTACAACTCAAAGACAAATGAATTCAGACACTTCATGGAGCCTGAAGACAAGACAGAAATAGTAAAGGACTGGTTTAATCTGGATTAGGGGACAATTAAATGCTTTATTTAGTTTAGGATGGAATGTTGAAAATTGTGTTTCTTGTTATTGGCAATTGGCCTCTGGCTGCCGCATTTTGCCGGAAGAAGGTCGCTCCTTTCAGTATAAGGTTAGGAATAAAAGTCGATTAGTTAAAGATATTTGTGTTAGCCGCCATTAGCCAAAAGTAAGCCGAAAATCACTGACAGCAAGGAGATCTTCCACCAATAGATTGTCATAGAACCGATTTTAAGCTCTAAATGTATTTATTCTCCCTCTTTAAAAAATAATTTAACGCTTTTTTAAAGTCAGCAGAAGATGAGATTTGAAAAAAGTTCTTTGGAAGATGCGGCTGTTCCAGCTTAAGTTGCAAACCACTAATCAAAAATATTTTATTCGGAAAAGCCTTGCGCTTTTTTTCAATTCTTTTGGCCAAGGAACCCGCTCCCTGGGATACGATAAATGAAGTGAAAATAATTTGAAATGGCCGGATTTCATCCATTTTCGCAATATCACGGAAAGGAACTGAGGTTCCAAGATAGATCACTTCAAGATTAGCTTTCAGAGCCAGATAGTTGTAATATAACATCCCAATCTCATGAAACTCTCCTTCAGGGAGATAAAATAAAATCCGTGGGCGTAACTGATTCGTTTTTACACGCTCTTTGTCAATTGCCACAATTAACTTCTGGCGAATAAGATTTGTAATAAAATGTTCCTGTGCAGGAACAATAGTACCTGCAAGCCACAAATTACCAATTACTTCAAAAAACGGGAATAACAATTGTTCTATTGTAGCCTCAAATCCCAAATTTTCTACAGAAATCTCGAAAACCTGATTAAACCCAATTTCATCTACTTCAATTAACGCCTTTACCAAATTACTGGTTTGCGTTGCCAGAGAAGGCACATTATAGTTTAATTGTAAAATCAGTTC
>CAIOOC010000771.1 GCA_903859795.1 uncultured Bacteroidia bacterium | reverse complement strand
TTGGTGATAATGATTTTCAGACTCATCAATGACCAAAGCGTTGTAGTGGCAGTATTTAAGGCAGCTGGATATACTTATGGGCCGCTTCTCGGGCTCTTTGCATTTGGATTACTAACCAAAAAAGAGGTTAAGGACAAGTGGGTTCCTCTGGTTGCCCTCAGCTCGCCTTTTATTTCGTGGTTCCTCGATGCTTGGTCTACACAATTACTGAACGGTTATAAGATTGGTTTCGAATTGATTATAATTAATGGAGGTATAACCTTTCTCGGATTGATGTTTATTCAAAAAAAACAATCCGATAGTTAAAAAAAGTTAAGAAATTTAAGAATTATGTTGTATCTTTGAATAGTTAAGTTTGACACATTATTCAATAATAAAACAGAACCAATGTAATCAACTGACGATCTGACATGAAGTGCCTAACTAAAATATTGATCCTGCTGGCAGCTGCTGTATTCCTTTACGCCTGTCAAAAAGAGAAACTAAATTCCTCCTCTGATAAGGTTCTACATTTCTCATCCACTATTATTACGTTTGACACTATCTTTACTTCGATTAGCTCACCTACAAAAAACCTTAGGGTCACAAATCAAACCAACGAAAATATTGTCATTTCATCAGTTGTTCTTGCCGGAGGTAGTCAGAATGGTTTTCGTTTGAATGTAAACGGCGAAGTTGCCAATGAAACTTATAACATTTCAATACCACCACAAGACAGTATTTTTATATTCATCGAGGCTACACTTGGGAAGACAGGAAAAAGCGGCCCCCTCATTACTGAAGATTCCATAATGTTCCGGGTCAATAATATTGAGCAAAAGGTATTGCTTCGAGCCTGGGGGCAGGATTTTGTTATGATTAATTCGAGCAAAATAAAAACCTCAATCTGGACAAAAGATCGCCCATATCTCGTTTACAGTGAGGCTGTTGTAGACTCCGGACAAACATTGAATATCGAAGCAGGCACTTCTGTCTATTTTCATAAGAATGCCGGGCTGGTTATCAAGGGCAATTTGAACGTTTCAGGTACTTTTGAGGAACCTGTTGAATTTAAGGGTGATCGCCTTGAACCGGGTTATTATAATATACCTGATCAGTGGAATGGAATAATTCTATGTTCTGGCAGTCACGATGATATTATCAACTTCGCAAAAATCAAAAATGCCAATATCGGATTGCAGGTGGGGACTATTGAACACAACGGCTACGCTTCCGTTGAACTCTCAAATACACGCATTGAAAATATGAGCTGGTCGGGAATATGGGCTATGAAATCCAAAATTCTAGCCTATAATTGTGTTATCTCAAATGTAAGATACTATAATACAGCCCTTCTACTTGGCGGCGACTACCAATTCTATCACACTACCTTTGCCAATTATTATAATGATATTGCCACAGGAATCAGAACAACCGAAACAATGTTTCTTTCCAATTACCTGGTCGATACAAAAAGCGGTGTAAAATATGTAGGTGATCTTAAGCAGGCTATTTTTGGAAATTGTATTATTACTGGAAATCGTGTGAATGAACTACTAATATCGATGGATAATAAGGGTGAAACAAACTACCTGTTTGACAGAACCCTGATACAAGTATCTGATACATTCAAGATTACAGATCAGAACAGGTTCGTTGGAATCATCAGAAATGTGAACCCCCGTTTTAAGAGCCCATATGATGGAAATTTGGAGTTGGACACCCTTTCGATTGCCAAAGATTATGGGAAGCTGGATTACGCCAAAACGTATCCCGTCGATCTGAAAGATCAAAGCAGGATCAGTGATGATGGACCTGACCTTGGTGCTTACGAACGGGTTGAGAGAAAAAATTAAGATCTGAATTGATTTTTTGCTATTTGTGAACGATTACTCATCAGGGTTTTATCAGACCGTTTTCGCTTATTAAACTACTTCCAGGAAACCCTGCTCCCGATTTTCTTTTCCCAATAATTATCCAAAACGATCGAATTAATTCAATCGCTTTTTTGTATATTTATACATCTGTTCAATGGTTTACCCATTAAATTGATATAAAAAGCATTTTGTATTTATCAGGTTTTATCCACCAAGTTTAAATGTGAATTGTCATGAAAAAAAAACTTCTTCTTCGAACTCCATTGCTGGTAGCACTGAGTTTGGTATTGATAATTTCATACAGTTGTAAGAAAACTGTTAAAGTTGAGAATAATGAGGAAAACAAGAACATAACTTTCAATTCTTCTATTACTTATGGATCAATTAAGGATGTTGAGAATAATAACTATAAAACCGTTGCAATTGGGACCCAGGTATGGATGGCAGAGAACCTGAAATCCACCAAATATAAAAATGGTGAATTAATTGGAACGACAACTCCCGCCACACTCATGATAGCCGGTGAAAGCGCACCAAAATATCAATGGGCATATGCAGGAAAAGAGAGTAATGTCGCTGATTATGGAAGGCTATATACATGGTATGCGGTAACTGATTCCAGAGGAGTTTGTCCTTCGGGTTGGCATGTACCTTCTACTTCTGAGTGGACAACATTGATCGATTACTGTGGTGGGGCAAGCTTTGCAGGAGGTAATTTAAAAGAAACCGGTAGCATTCATTGGCCAATTCCAACCATTGTTTCATCTAATTCGAGCGGATTTACAGCTCTGCCAGGTGGCTGCCGTAGTGCTGACGTAGGGGATAATATCGCCTTATTCCTTTATATAGATCTCTATGGCAACTGGTGGAGTAGCACTGCAACATTGCAGGGTAATGCCGAAAGTTTCTTATTATCTACAGGCTCTAACTACGGTGGTATGTCTGTAGGCCTAATGTATGAAGGGTTTTCAGTCCGTTGTGTTAAGGATTAAAACTTCTTGTATACTCTTTAAGATATTAAAACTAAATCCTTCATGTCTCAAAAGCTAAAATGGATCCTAATTATTTTGTCAGCATATCTGATTCAACCAACTCCTGTTGCCGCTCAAAGAAGATATACGGTAATTTTCTACAATGTTGAGAATCTCTTTGATACCACAGATGATCCGGCAACTTCGGATGAAGAGTTTACCCCGCAGAACAACCATCACTGGACTCGTCAACGATTTGAGAATAAGTTGAAGATGATCTACAAATCGCTGATCACGGCCGGGGAAGGTCAATTCCCGGATCTGATCGGGCTTGCTGAAGTCGAAAATCGTTGGGTAATCGAGCAGCTTGTCAGTCAAACTCCTCTTTATAAAGGTTCCTATGGCATCATTCATAAAGAGTCACCCGATCCAAGAGGAATCGATGTGGCACTGCTCTATCGCAAGGATCGTATAAAACCAGTTGATTATGAGTTTATTCAGGTTTCAGATTCCGGAAAGGAAGCGTTTAAATCAAGAGATATCCTCCATTTTACCGGATTATTGGGAAAAGAAAAGATACATTTTTTCGTCAACCATTGGCCATCGCGAAGCGGAGGTTACATTGAAACAAGGGAGAAAAGAAATATTGCAGCAGCAATACTCAGGTCAAGTGTTGACTCACTTATGAAAAAGGATCTGCAAACCAACATACTGATAATGGGTGATTTTAATGCGACGCCGGATGAAAAATGCTTCATCTCAACCCTTAAAGCTCTCCCTTATCCCGGTAACACAAATAGTTTATTTCTTATAAACCTTTCAAATCTATGGACCAGGTATGCTGAAGGCACCATCCGGAACGCAGGCCAGTGGGAAATTTTCGATCAAATGATTTGCTCACGGAATTTATTAACCAATAAAGCACTAAGGATACTTCCAAATGAAGGGGGAATCTGCAATTTCAATTTCTTATTGGAGCCGGATCCGGGATATCTGGGAAAGAAACCTTTCAGAACTTACATGGGACCGGTATATCATGGAGGAGTAAGTGACCATTTACCTGTAAAAATATACATTACTGAAAACCCATAAGACTGAATAAAACATCTTCAAATATCTATTGCTCAAAATATTAAAAAATAAAAAAATGATTGTCAGGTTGATATTAAATAAAGCATAATAAAACCGGTGAAAATTTGTGGATATCGTCAATAACCAATATCTTTAGCAGTCAAATACAAACCATCAAACTTTATAAGATTTATTTATCACGATTAAACGAGCATGTTCGCTAAACAAAACCACGGATGCAAATCTCACATGCGAGCTCCATCCGACCTTAAAAAAACAAATTATTTACGGATGAAAGAAAACAACAAAGTTTCGAGAAGGGGATTTCTGGGAACCGGTGCAGCTGCTGCAGCCGCGATCACAATTGTACCTTCAACCACTATTGCAGGCCTTGGTCACCGTGCCCCCAGCGATAAAATGAATATCGCAGGTGTCGGTATCGGTGGAATGGGTCATGGCAATATTAAGAATCTTAAATCGGAAAACATCGTGGGTTTATGTGATGTTGACTGGAAGTATTCCGAAAAAACGTTTAAAGAATTCCCTGGCGCCAAAATGTACAAAGACTGGAGAGTGATGTACGATGAACTGGGAAAATCTATTGATGGCGTTGTGATCGCCACTGCTGACCACACTCACGCCATTATCGCATCACATGCAATCACATTGGGCAAGCACGTATATTGCCAGAAACCACTTACGCATACAGTTTATGAATCCAGGTTGCTGACTAAGCTTGCTGCAAAATACCAGGTTGCTACACAAATGGGTAACCAGGGCTCATCTCAGGAAGGTGTTAACCTGACCTGCGAATGGATTGCAAATGGTGAAATCGGTGAGATCACCAAAGTTGAGGCATTTACAGACCGTCCTATCTGGCCTCAGGGTTTAAATACTCCTAAAAATGGTCAGTGGGTTCCTGAAACATTAGATTGGGATCTTTTTATCGGACCAGCGAAAAAAAGGATGTACAATGAACTTTATCATCCATGGAACTGGCGCGGATGGTGGGATTTTGGAACAGGTGCATTAGGCGACATGGCTTGCCATATCTTACATCCTGTATTTACCGGTCTTAAATTAGGGTATCCAATTCATGCTCAGGGCAATTCTACCATGCTTCTTACAGATTGCGCTCCTACTGCCCAGTCTGTTTGCCTAACTTTTCCTGAAAGGGTAAAACCAAAAGACTTTAAGATTAAACTTCCTAAAGTTGAAGTTTTATGGTATGACGGTGGAATTAAACCAATGCTTCCTGAAGGTTGGCCGGAAGGAAGAGATCCTAACGATTCAGGCGGTGGTGTTATTTTCCACGGAACCAAAGATAAATTAATTTGCGGCTGTTATGGCGTTAACCCTTGGTTATTGTCAGGTCGTAAACCTGAGGCTCCGAAATTCCGTCGTCGTGTTGAACTATCACATGAAATGGATTGGGTTCGCGCCGCTAAGGAATCACCTGCAACACGCGTGAAAACAGCCTCTGATTTCAGCGAGTCAGGACCGTTTAACGAAATGGTAGTTATGGGAGTTTTGGCAGTCCGGCTTCAGTCGTTGGATAAAGTACTGAACTGGGACGGTCCTAAAATGGAATTCACAAATCTTAAAGACAGTGAAGTTATCAAAACTGTCCTTGAAGATAAATTCGAAATCCATGATGGTCATCCAACCTTCAACAAAACGTATACCGATCCGATCAATGCAAAGGCCTATGCAGCCGAATTGATTAAACACACTTACCGGGCACCATGGTCATTACCTGAAATGCCGGCATAAGTATAAGTTAGAATTAAATAAAAAAGGTGGAATAAGATCCACCTTTTTTATTTTAACCTATTTCTTAGTCTCTTTTTGCGCTTCTGCTTCCTTCTTTTTTGCATCAGCTTCGTCCTTTAATTTCTTTAAAGCCTTGAATTCATCATTCTTCTTCTTAATCAATGCATTATCCAAAATTTCAGCCTGCACTTTTACTTCTTTCATTGCATGTTGTTCGTCATGCTTCTTCCTGACAATAGTTATTCGTTCCAGACCGTTACCAATGTCCTTCTTTTCATAGGATACAACAGATTCATCTTTTGTGTCGAAGGCAAAAGGATCACCACCAAAACCCTGATGAAACATCATGGCTCCGTGAGGAGGTATCGGAGGAGGAGGTGGCATAAGTTCATCTTCATCACCTTCATCATTAGCGGATTCATTATTAAAACCCCGAACACAAATAACTTTGTTCTTTTTACAGCATTTCCCTGAATCTCCATTCTCAATCATGATATCGAACTGCTCACCCGGAAAATTCTTTGAGTCAAAACTGTGAAATCTTCTCCCCTTGTCTGCTTTGTACATAATCCGATGGATTTTTTTGCAGTTTACACCCTCCTTGTCAAGTTTTGAGAGCATTGAGTCAACCTGTCCGTCAATCATATTTTGATCGGGAAGATTAACGATTGTATCAATCTTAGTCTCTTTTCCATCCATACTGACAGTAACTTTTAACCTTTGTTCCTTCTTTTGGGTATCACCCCCAACCAGCTGTGCATCGTCTACCGGACCGAAGGAGAAGGAGGAGGTTACGAACAATAACCCCACGAATAATGCTGACACAACAACCGTGTTTCGCAGATTTAACAATCGTTTCATTTGAATTAATTTTAATGTGAATTAATTGATATCCTTATTGTGACCCAAAAGTAGATCGTTTTTGAATCAACTCCAGTTAAGGTTCTGCAAAAAAGTGTTAAGGTAAAGTTAAAGTTGAAAACTCATTTAAATTATTGTCTAATTTTGGATTATGAAGAAGCGTACTATAGTCGGACTTGTTATATTAATGGGAATTTCGCTGTTAGGGATAATTGCGGTTCAATTCTACTGGTTTAATAATTCAGTCAATATAAGGAATGAACTTTTCGACCGTTCGGTTAATGATGCGATAAATAAAGCGGTCCATCGCCTTGAAATGGGTAGCGATCTGAAGATTATCAAAAATTTTGCTATTACAGATTCGTCGAAATTTGCAAATGGGATGCCCTTCCCTCCCCCTCCGCCAATCCCGGAATCAGGTGAAATGGAGGTAACAGTCAAAAAGGAT
>CAIOOC010000770.1 GCA_903859795.1 uncultured Bacteroidia bacterium | reverse complement strand
AGAACCACCTATTCTGATTGGATTCTTCAACAGACCAGAAATGCAACCTTTATAAATAGTATTGCCCATTTTTACGATGTGAACGGAACCGCAAATTTCGAACTTAGTCCTAAAAATCACCTTAAATTAACGGGATATCTTAGCGGCGACGTCTTTAATCTGAATTCAAGTTCACTGTATAATTATTCAAATTCCGTCGGGTCGCTAAACTGGAAATCAAATCTGGCTGAAAAGCTGATCTCTAACTTAAATCTTGCCTATTCAAGGTACAATTCGACAGTTGACCAGAAAGATCCGATTCTTAAAGCCAATGACTACACCCTGAAGTCTAATATTCAATATGGAAGTTTAAAATATAATTTATCCCTCTATCCTAACGAAAAGCATCGGATAAGTGCAGGATTTCAGGGAATAGGTTATTGGATTAATCCCGGCAAAATTACACCGACTCAAACCATCACAAATGTTGTCACTTCATCGTTAAGGGCGGAACAATCAGCCGAAGGGGCCCTCTTTGCTGAAGACGAATTCAACCTGACAGACAAAGTGGCATTCAATTTTGGGCTGCGTTACTCCTATTTTATTAATTATGGTCCAGGGATGGTTTACAATTATGCACCCGGCTCTTCAATGAGTCCTGGCACAATCGCTGATTCAACAAGCTATAAATCAGGGGCTGTAATTAAGTCTTACAAAGGTCTTGAGCCCCGGGTTGCCGTAAAATTTAATGTTGGTGACGGTGGCTCAATACGGTTAAACTACCAGCGAATCCACCAGTATATCAGTCAGGTCTCGAATACAACGGTAATTTCTCCGGCAGATTACTGGAAATCAGCTGATCAAAACCTGGCACCATTGATTAACGATCAGATTGCACTTGGATTTTTCAAAAACCCTGATAAGGCAAAGTTTGAAACGTCGGTAGAAGTATATTACAAACAATTACAGAATATCCTTGACTACAAGAATGGTGCACAGCTTATTATGAATCATCATATTGAAACAGATCTGCTGCTCGCAAACGGTTATGCCTATGGTATTGAATTCCTGGCAAAGAAAAATTCGGGACGTTTAAATGGCTGGATCAGTTATACCTATTCAAGGTCATTCCAAAAAGCAGATGGTCAGTTTCCCGACGAAAAAATCAATAAAGGGGCCTATTACCCTTCCGTATACGATAAGCCACATGATGTGTCAGCGGTAATGAATTACAAAATCAGCCGACGATGGCGGTTTTCTGCAGACTTCGTCTATTCAACAGGGAGGCCAATCACGCTGCCTGAGCAAAAATACACCTATGGCGACTACCAGGTGGTGATCTTCTCCGAAAGGAACAAGTACCGGATGCCTTCCTATAATCGTTTGGATGTCAGCATAACCCTGGATGAAAACCTACGCAAAAAGAGAGCATGGAAAGGGAGCTGGACCCTCTCGATTTACAACCTTTACGGACGCAGCAACCCCTATTCGGTTTTTTATAGAAAAGGATCAATGATTCAGGATTCAGGACAAAGCAGTTACGAAATCTACATGATGTCAATAATTGGCGTTCCTGTTCCATCAATCACTTATAATTTTAAATTCTGATGGAAAGAGAAGTTAAATACCTTTTAATATTGCTGATTCTTTTCGTTTCGTGTGAACGGATTTACCACCCTTCAATCGACCGGACTGAAGGCGATCTTGTGGTTGATGCACGGATAACGAACGACCCGGCCAAAAGTTTTGTTCATCTAACAAAGACCCGAAGTTTTTATGACCAGGTACCGCTCCCTGAAGTTTCGGGTGCCCGGGTTGAGTTGCTTTTGATAGGATCAAAAACCTCGTACGTTGCCGTTGAAAAAAATACCGGATATTACTCCTTTAACGTCACTCCGACAATCGGGAAGAGCTATTATTTGCGTATAACTATTGGGAGTGATATTTATGAATCGCTTGCTGCCACAATGCCTCCGCAACCAACAATGGACGATTTCTATACGATAGATAAGGTGAGCAAGGTTTTTATTACCAATGGTGATGGTGTTCCGCAGGCCTTCGAGAAACAGGGAAGAGAGATTGATGCCGATTTGCCACTTTCCGACTCACTTTCTCACTACCGCTTTGATGTGAGGTCAATAATCGAATGGGTCTGGGATTCAATTCCGACATCTTTTTCGCGATTCCCCAACGCTTATGGCTGGTATTCCTACAACGAAAATCAAAAGTTCAACCTTGCAGGTCCGACCGATTTTAACCAGGTCAGCAAGATTAAAAACCATCCGCTCTTAATGATTTCCTACAATGCATTAGACTACCTCTACACCGATACATTAACCTCCAAGGGCTGGATATTAATAATCGGACAATATGGAACGTCGAAGGAATCGTATGAATTTCACCAAAAGCTAAACAGTCAGTTTGCAGCCACCGGCAGTTTGTTTGATCCTATCCAGACCCAGGTCGTTGGAAATGTGTTGTGTAAGAATGACCCAACAAAAATCGTCTACGGCTTTTTCGAGCTGAATTCTTACCAGGAATATCGTTACTATTTTGAATTATTCAGCCCTACGAGCGAACCTATATTAAAACGGGTCTATCGATTTCCTGATATTCCGGACCATGGGATTGTCAGATCAATTCAAAAAGAACCACCAATCCGACCCGACTGGTGGGAAGAATAATCGAAGAACAAATTCGAATCATTAACCAGGAAGATAAATAGTTGCATTCAGTTAATTAAAAACAGAGATTTTAACGTGAAAAGAAAACTTATTATATTGTTAATTCTCTTTGTTGCCATTACAGGCAAAGCTCAGGAAAAGAAACACTTTACCCTTTTTACCGATCGCGATACCTATGCAAGCGGTGAAACCCTATTGTTAAAAGTATTTGCTCCGACAAACGAACCCTCGGGAGTTGTGAAGGCTGATCTTATTAACTCAAACGGGAAAATAATTGTGGAAATCAGCAAAAAGTTAATCAATCATCAGGCAGATGGGTTTATTTATCTTCCTGATT
>CAIOOC010000769.1 GCA_903859795.1 uncultured Bacteroidia bacterium | reverse complement strand
TGATAAAACACTGGGTAACTATGAGTTTGTTGAAGCCAAGGTCAAGGCAAATATGTTGAATGAATTGCTGGGGGATTACGAATTTGCTGACCGGTCTGATACCGAAAAACATTTAGACAGCAACTTTAAAATCTGGGCAACCTTCATCCAAAGTAAAATGAATATCCTTCGCAGAGGAAATTCCGAATGGCCTTCTTACAAAATACTCCTGCAACTGGCTATTGAGCATGCTGACGAAAGCCCTGTATCAAAGCAAGCTGAAAAGTATCTTGCTGAGGGAAACGTAGATTGGTCTTGGTTAAGACGAGAGCAAAGAGTGAAGGAATGCAGCATTAATATCGTAGCAAAACTTAGCGGACACAAAAAACGTATTTTAGGAGCCAAAATCTTATCGAATGGACGAATAGTTTCATGGTCCTCAGATAATACCGTTAAATTGTGGGAAGAGAATGGAATTTTGGTTAGCACGATGCATCCTAATTGTAGTTTTAAAGAAATAAACAATTATGAACCGAATCGCGTTTCTGAAATTTCCAAAAACAAATTTGTATTCTGGTCGGATTTAAAATCAATTCATTTATATGATAATGATGGCAATTTATTGACTTCAGTTTTAGATCTACCTTCTAATATAAATGAAACCTTGGTCTTAAATAACGACTATTTTGTTTCTCAATCCGACGAGGAAACACTGCAGTTATGGGATCATTCATTAATTAAAATTAAATCTTTCGAAGGACATACAAAGACCATCAATGGAATCTTAATGCTTCATGATAAAAAAATCCTTTCTTGGTCTAAGGATTGCACCTTAAGAATATGGAATAGTTCAGGCGATACCCTTTCCCTTTTAAATGGCCATAAAGATAATGTGATTGGAGCCATTGAATTATTTAATAACCAAATCCTTTCCTGGTCTACTGATAAATCTCTGATTATATGGGATAGAAATGGTGAAGCACTATATTCATTAAAAGATAGTGAGACAACCAAAGGATTAATTGAATTGGCCGATCATAAAATCTTATCATGGACGAACAATAACAAACTTTATTTGAGAGATCATGAAGGAAAGATTCTGAAATTGCTTTTAGAACATGAAAAATCTATTAAGGGTGCTCTTTGTTTGTCTTCAGGGAATATCTTAGCCTGGGGCTCTGATAACTATGGCTATTTATGGGATTGGGATGGTCAGCTAATCAGAACTCTGGAAAAACATCCCCAAGGCATTAAAGGGGCAATCGAACTCTCTGATCGGAAAATTGCAACATGGGGATCATATTTTCATGACAGCACTATATGTATTTGGGATTCACTCGGAAATTTTGATAATGTATTGATGGGACATGCTTTTTTTCATTCCTCTGTTTATGAATTATCAAATACCAGATTATTATCAGCATCCTGGGATTCTAACTTAATTATTTGGAATAAAGAGATTAAATCTATGCCTTTGCCTGGGCATAGAGCTGCCATTAACAGATACCTTATTTTACCAGGGGGACGAATAATTACTGAATCTGATGATAGTGTATATAATCTTTGGTCTCCAGAAGGTGCATTGTTGAAAACCTTCCAACCTCCAGAAATGCAAGAAGCAAAAGCTGAATTGGCACTTTCAAATAATAGGTTTGCAACCTACTCGCAAAATGGGACTTTAACTATTCGAGACGAAAATGGAAACGAGTCTGTAATAATTAAAAACGGTGAATCATTTGATTGTATAGCAGAATTGAGCAACGGGCATCTATTATTCATTAACAAAATATGGCAACGAAAGAGAAATGCTAAAGCAGATAAATTGAGAGACCGCAGAGCTTGGGAAGAAGAAGGAGAAATGGATGGCTCATGGAAATATAAGGTTAAGGGATTTAATCTTAACGGAAACTCTGTCAAGGTTAAAAATGAGGAAAATGATTGGGGGATTGAACTAATAAAATTAATTCCTAAAAATATTAATTTTTCCTGGTCTCAGGAACAGAATTTAGTATTTTGGCAAAAACCTGATAAAAGAAGGTATTTTGTAAATGAGACTCCTGGATGGATAAATGGTTCATCGATATTTGCAGATACAAGAAAATATGGAAGGTCAACGGATAGTAATTTTTGGATAGAAGATCTCGATGGCAGCCTAAGGAAGAACCTGGAAAATCTTAAAAACCACCTTGAGTTTCATGAGGAATTTAGATGCTTAGCGGCTCAATCGTGGCCGGTATCAAAACAATTTTTCCGCTACGAAAAATTTCCAAGAATAAATGACAATGAGTCATTTTCTAGACAATGGCATGGGGAAAATATCCTTGAAAGTCATTTCTTCGATGACGGAGGAGTACTTGTGACGCAAGCAAATGGTCAGGTTTGCTTTCTAAAAACCTATTATGGGAACAAACAGGTTACACTGGATGAACTTGAAAATATTATTCTAGCCGGAAAGGCCTGATGAAAAT
>CAIOOC010000768.1 GCA_903859795.1 uncultured Bacteroidia bacterium | reverse complement strand
GTTGAGTTTTTCGCGGACATAAAGAGTAAAAGGGCGGTTGGCATGTTGAATCAAGGCAAACCCGGCTCCGGGAATATACCCTTTGCTATTTGGTTCCCACCAGGCAAACTCGGAAGCATATGGGCCTGTTCGTAATGGCTTGGCCAATGGTGTTGTAAAATCTCCCCATTTGTGAAGAATTTCCTTTGAAGAAGGACGAAAGTTATCAAGGCACGAGAGATTCCATGGGAAAAGACATGCGACCTCATTTGACCGCCCCTGCTGAATAATGTCAGCGGCTTCCTCTGCAATCGCGATGGCACATTTTTCGAAAGATCCGAAAATTGTATCATTACCCCAGACCAGGTTATCAATAGGCTGACCGTAATGCCATTTCCCGAATTCACCCACGTGCAGAGGTTTGGCTTTGTCCCAAAATTCCTCTCCGGCACATTCGACTCCATAATGACGGCTAATGACTTTTTGAGTACGTTCGTCCCACAGAGAAGTGCTGCCATCAGGAAATGCAATCCGTGTCGGATCCTTTTCCTCGTATATTTTCTGAATTTCCGGTCCGTGCCTGATCACTTCATTGGTGTTCCAGCCCCAGCGGATCTCGTTTCCGGTACTCCAAAGAATTACTGACGGATGATTCTTATAGTATTTAACATTATCCATTGCATGGTCTCTGGCATTATCCCAGAATTCACTTTTGTCCATCGCCTGACTACCGCTCATAAACCAGGTTGATTCGAGGCAAACCAGGATCCCCATCTCATCGGCCATGTCAATCACAAACTGGGGATGCGGGAAAGTGTGGGTTCTTATATAATTCATATTCAGATCTTTCAACATGCCAAACCATTGCCGGATATACTCGGGTCTGAAAAAACCGAAATGGTCCTTGTGTCCCCATTCTCCAAGAAAGTGAACAGGGGCGCCATTAAGCATGAAATTATGACCTTCAATCCATATCTCCCTGAATCCGAAACGTTCAGATTTGGAATCGATAGCCACTCCCTTTTCCTTTAAACTAACGCTTAAATAATATAGCTGAGGATTTTTTGGCGACCAGGGAATGTACCCCGACCAGGATTTAACTTTTGTGATTTCTCTTGTTTCACCGGGTTGTAGCGTTACAGAAGCATCTTGGAATGAAAGGTGGGTCTTATCTTTAGTTGACACAGTAATTTCAGGTGTCAGGTCAATATTTTTTTTGCTGTCGTTATGCAGGGTATAAAGCACAGTAAGCTCATTTTTCCGGGTACTGGTGCGGATAGTGATATTTTCAACCCTTATCAGTGGCCGTTCTTCGAGGAAAACATCGCCCCATATACCCATGATGGCACCCATTTGATCGGTTCCAACATGGACAAATGTCCGGTTGTTTTCGTCGCGCTTATAATCTGTCACATAAACTACAATTTCATTTCCTCCCGTTTTTAATGCTGATGATATCTTGTATTCTGAAGGTAAGCTCCCCTCCTTTCGATGACCGACTTCAATTCCGTTCACAAAAATCCACGACTCACGAAGAATCCCGTCGAAACGAAGAAAATAGTCCCGATCCTTTTGGATATCCTGAATCTCAATATTCCTCCTGTACCAGGCGGTGTTGGTCGAATCCCACTGCGCCGGGAAATTAAAGCTGTCGGAAACCCTCCATTGTGCCCAGAATTCAGAACTGCTTTTTAATTCCGAGCCAGATTTTTTCCACGACCCGGGGACAAGAATTGCACTCTTCAACCATCCCTGAACAGGGGTTTTACCGGGTTGACAATAAAGCTTCCCAGCAGTTGTCATAACCGGATTAAAATCCCACCAGCCATTCAAACATTGTTGCGAACGAAATCCGCTGATAGACTGAGCCTTCAAAGTACCAGCACTTATTACAATCAGCAGAAAAAGGCTGAATAACAGAGTGTTCCTCATTGCATTTAATATTTTATAATTCCTGATTTACTGAAATCTTTTATAACATTCAATTTTGATATTCCGGTGCGCTGCACCTAACATACTCCTAATCTGATTATTGCTACAAATATTTTGCGGCTCTGCCGCACTTAAGCCTTAGAACAACAATGTTTTCATTCCACCATATGGTTGATCAATTCATTGACGAAAACGAATTAATCTATTTCGGAAAAATGCTTATTCACCTGATCCGACATGGAGCCATCCTTTCCGGACTAACTACCGATTACGTCAAAACAGATTATTTCATGAATCGGAATCCGTTTAACAACAACTTCGATTCCGTTGTTAACCGATTGATGAACCAGTTTTTCCCCGGCCAGCACCGTCTTAACTGTAACATTTTTAAACGGAATATTCAGTTTCACCTTAATGTCTGTCAATGCAATGGGATCTTCATGAACTTCATTGTAAAGTGGTGTCTTACGGGTTGGGGACCAGTTGATAATATGCACCATATAGCGCTCTGGTCGGCCCGATTCTATACTTGTTTTTTGCCAGGTAACCGTCACTTCGGTAGAAAGGGGAGC
>CAIOOC010000767.1 GCA_903859795.1 uncultured Bacteroidia bacterium | reverse complement strand
CAATTTATTATACTGTTAATCATCCTCTCAATTAACAAATTATGGAAAATCGTAAATGCTTAGAGTGCTACGAGCAGCTTAGAGGTCGTGCCGACCAGAAATTTTGCAGCGACCAATGCAGGAGTGCCTACAATAACAGGCAATATTTGGATACACATAATGTAATCAATTCTGTAAACCGAATTCTTCGAAAGAATTATGTCATTCTGTCAACACTTCATTCGGCTGGTAAAATCTCAACTTCAAAGATCGATTTACTGAAAAAAGGGTATCGATTCGATTATTTTACCTGCATGAGTACTACAAGATCAAACAAAATCGCCTACTATTGTTATGACCATGGCATTAGGGAAAATGAGAATAACAAAGTGACAATTGTACAAAGCACTCCTAGCGTAAAGTTTTCAGAATTAAATCGTTAATTATAAGAAATTAATACCATTGTCTTCCTGCTTTAATTTCAAAGGTGCAACTTTGAAAGCCGGGGAAGCAAGGGGTCAGATGAAAAAATTGTGGTGGGAGTTTTTAAAATATCTTTTAGAAATGGGCTTCAAAAATTGAATAATCAGTTAATGGATACCCTATATGATTGATTGCTAGGCTCTTGATGCACAAACGCCATTGGAGCGGCTTACAACGATTACGAATGACTGCTTTAAAGCGGAGATTGTTTATCCGCACAGGTTGTCAATCATTTCAACAAAAATTCATCGACGAGTTCCTTGCGATGACATACTCATCGATTGCACGTGGCGAAACAATCTTTCTTTAAGTTTGAGTTTTTCTCCATTAAAATGTGAGCGAACACAATCTGTTTTAGAACACATTTTTGCATTCATACAACATTGATATGATTGTTTGTAGATGGCACTGCGATTGAAGTAACACACTATATATCTGTAGAATATGCCTTATCATACTCTCCGAAATAAAAACATCCAGCTGTCGTCCAATTCCTCTGACTTTATCAGACAGCCATTTAAAACGGGTGCCTTAACACCGTGATGAAAAAGGTTTTTACCTACAAACATTCTGGCTTCATCCCATATTCCAAGTTTAATAAAGGAATTTATAAGCATCTGACCACCCTCAACAATAAGCGATAAAACGCCGCGGCTGTAAAGGTCGATGAGAATCTGTCCGATTTCTTCCCCGTTGAAACCGATTTTTTTGTATTCGAGATTTAGTTTGTCAGAAACTTTGTGCGAAGTGTAAACGACGGTTGGATCCTGCTGATCAAACAGAGTAAGTTCAGCAGGCAATTTCATTTCTCTGTCAAGAACTAATCTTAAAGGAGAAATGCCGCTCCAGTCACGCACTGTTAACGAAGGATTATCCTTTTTTGCGGTGTTGGTACCTACTAAAATAGCGGATTCGTCGGTTCGCATTTTATGAACTGCTATTCTTGACAGATCATTGGTTATCCAGGTGGGTTGACCATAATGCTCATGCGAACGGTCAATGTCGATAAATCCGTCGGCAGTTTGAGCCCATTTCAAAATGATAAAGGGCCGCTTCTGTTGATGGAATGTAAAAAACCGGCGGTTCAACTCGATACATTTCTCTTCACAAAATCCTGTTACGACGTTACAGCCACCTTCCCTGAGTTTGCCTATCCCCTTCCCCGAAACTTCGGTAAACGGATCGATGGTACCTACAACTACATTGGGAATCTTGTGCAGAAGAATTAAATCAGCACAAGGAGGGGTTTTACCAAAATGGGAACACGGCTCCAATGTAACATATAGGGTTGACTCACTAAGGAAAGACTTATCTGTTACGCGGTTAATCGCAATTACTTCAGCATGAGGCATCCCGAATTTACAATGATATCCTTCACCAATTATAACGCCTTTGCGAACAATTACGCATCCGACCATAGGGTTAGGGGAAACGGTTCCCATTCCAAAACGGGCCAGCTCAATCGCACGTAACATAAACTTTTCATCAATATCAAAAGTGCGTTCCATTATCCGCTTTGTTTATCTTTGTAAAAAAAATGCAGGCTGCAAAAAAAATGATCTTCGACCAACTCTCCGGTATCTATGAAAAAAAGGAGATCGAAAGTTTAAGTATGCTGATCTTCGAAAAAGTTCTTGGACTTACCCGGATTCAGGTTCACCTAAGACATAACGAAACTATCGCAGCAGCAAATTTAGTTCAAATTAAAGAGATAATAAACCGTCTGGCTCAATTTGAACCAATTCAGTACATTTTTGGCGAGACAGAATTTTACGGTTGTGTATTTAAAGTAAATCCTTCGGTTCTTATTCCCAGACCCGAAACTGAAGAATTGGTCGACTGGATCATAAACGATTACAAGCACTTATCGCCTGCAATATTGGATATTGGGACCGGCAGCGGATGCATTCCAATATCGCTTGTCAAAAATCTGCAGGGAGCATCTGCAGAAGGGTGGGATATCTCAATCAGCGCCTTACATGTAGCAAGTGAAAATGCACGGGCAAATACAGCAAATGTTAATTTTCAATGTGTTGATATTCTTAATCTAACGGATCTTCCTTCTCGAGTCGAATACGATATCCTGGTAAGTAATCCACCATATGTAACAACAGTAGATAAAGAGCTGATGCAAAAGAATGTAACCCATTTTGAACCTCATATTGCTCTCTTTGTTCCCGATTCGGACCCATTAATCTTCTATCGTAAAATTGCAGAAATGGCAACCAAATATTTAAAAATTGGGGGCCACCTGTATCTGGAGATAAATGAAAAATCAGGAATTGAAATGATTGACTTATTATTCTCAAAAGGCTTCACAAATATCACACAAAGAAAGGACATCAATGGAAAGGATAGGATGATAAGATGTGAAAAACCTAATCTAATTACTGAACATAATTGATATGCAGCTTTCATTTAAGGAGAAAAACAATAGATAAAAAATAAATTCGTAAATATTTTTATCTATTTTTTG
>CAIOOC010000766.1 GCA_903859795.1 uncultured Bacteroidia bacterium | reverse complement strand
CTTACCCTCACAATCATAATAAGGAAGTTCACCTCTAAAATGTCGATCCAGAATCTCTGCGGAACGCTTTAGGTCCTCAGGATCAGCAAAATCCATGATAGTTTCAATGGTTAAAGGAACTAACTCACCCGGGAGATAACCAATAATTTTGGCACATTGCTCATTTAAGACCGATTCACCGGTCTGGATATTCCATTCCCAGGTACCAATATGGCTCGCTTCGATGATACTCTCTGTACGCTTATAAGCATCACGGAGTTCTTCCTCTACCTCAAGGCGCCGTTTTGTCGCATCCATTGCATCCAGCGCAAACGAAATGTCATTGCCTATTTCATTCAGCAAATTTTCAGAATCGGGATCAAACCCATATGGCTTGTCGCAATAGACTGTAACTGTCCCGATTATACTTTTATTTTGACGAAAAGGAACAGAGGCAGAGGAATGAAAACCACAACCTAGTGCCTTATCACGCCATGGCCCCATTATTGGATCCGTCTCATTATTCTGACAGATAATACAGTGTCCCTCGCGAACAGAAGTTCCGGTAGGGCCCCGACCAAACTCAGTGTCAATATTGGATATCCGGATATCTGAAAGATAACCCTGCTCATCTCCGGCAAAATATTGAGGGATGATAAGCTCCTGCACCTGGTCAATAAGTCCTACCCATGCCATTTTAAATTTACCACATTCAACCGTTATATGGCAAATGCTTGCAAAGAGTTCTTCAGGTTTCTTTACGCGAACTATCGCTTTACTGATCTCGCTGCGAATTGAATACAAGGTATTTAACCGTAGTATTTTTTGCTCCGACAGCCTCCTATCTGAAATATCAATGACAAATACCGATAATCCAATAATGTTGTCATTACAGTCTTTGAGTGGACTATAATAATCCTCATAAAAAGTTCTGGACAGATGTGCATCGCCATATTCTTCTTCCTGAATAAAATATTCGCCAGATAACGCCCTGTCAAAATTCTTCCTGGCCTTTGTGCGGTCCTCAGGCGAGGAGATTACATCAAGCATATTCATCCCAACCTGAATATCAACACCCCAAATCTGTTTTATAGTTTCACGATGAAATTTCGTAAATGCAGTATAACAATAACTGGTATCAAGCGAAAAAATGATAATATTCGTAGTACTTTCAAGTATCGAATTCAGAAAAATAAATTTATTCCGATACTCGTTTTCATGGGAAGCAAACGACTTCTCTTCCTGAACAATTGGGGCACCCTCCAGTGCTGTTACCCCACACTCATCCTGATCTTGCAATTCAATCTCAAATTGCTGATTACCTGAATTATGAAAAAGTTTAGGCATAGCTGCAACCGACAGATCCGAAGTAACCGATGAGTGACCTGTCCTTGCAAGTTGTTCCGCCTTTTGACCTGACGTGTGAGATTCCTGATCGTATTCCTTTTTCATAGTCTCGGCATCACTTCCCCAAAGATTTCAGGGTAAAAAAAGTGTTAAGTGTTAGAATTAATTTAGTGGGAAGAATAATGTTTACGATACAAATTTATGATTAAATTATTCAAATCAAGAACAAATCCCAAATTCATTTATAAAGATTGTAAAATATTATTACTTATTTGATTTAACATATTGATATTTATCATAAAAAAAGCCTCGCATGGAGACTTTTTTATGATATACGTCAATTCTTACTTGATTATCGGAGTCAGCACAAGATTTCTGTAATAAATCTTCCCATGATCTCCCTGAAGATAAATGGGGCCCGCTGAAAAGACATCCGATTTCATGGCACCACCTGTTGGCCCATAAATCGGCTGATTATCAATGATTTTCACGCCATTCAGGATTACTGTCGCATGCCTGTCGCAAAGGGTCATATCCATAGTCTGCCATGTCCCTGCAGGCTTTTCAGCACTTACTGTAGGTTTTATCCTGCTGTAAATTGCCCCCATGTTATGTGGATCAAGATCTTTTTGGTAGGAATCGACAACCTGAACTTCGTACATACCACGCAGATAAACCCCGCTATTGCTCCCTTCAGGAACATTAACTTCAAGTTTAAGATTGAAATCTTCAAATTCCTGGTCAGTTCTTAAATTTCCATAACTTACGTGCGTAGCACCTTCAACCTGTACAGGATCATTCGACAGCACGCCGTCCTTCGCCGAGAAACCATTTTTCTGTTTTTCATTGATTAATCTCCATCCTGTAAGATCTTTGCCGTTGAAAAGGTTAATTGGAGTTCCAAATTTTAATTTAGTCATATCAGGAGCAGCAGGAGGCGCCGGAAGTTTTGTTCCGATAAATGAGGTGGAATCAATACCTTTACCGTCGCGATGTGGATTGTAGATAAATCCGACAATTTTATCCCCTTTTTTGTACACCTCAAGCCAGCTGGTGATGAACTGGGTCTTCAGCGGTTCATTGTTCGCATCTTTTGTGCGGACAATCTTGTCAATTTTAGTTACAACCAGAAAATTATCGCCCGACAGATAGACATGTGCCATCGGGTTTACACTTCCTCCACCCCAAAGCAGGTCAGCATCAAGGTAATCCTTCTCCTGGCGCACTTCAAGCCAGCCAACAGAACCGCCATTGATGTCAATAGTCCATTGCCCGAGAAATTCACTGATGTCTGTTTTTTGAACAGGTTCAACTTTAGGTTTAACGCTACAGGAAATAACTAATAATGAGGCCAGAACAATTCCAAAATAGGTAAAAATAGTTTTCATTGAGTTGATTATTAGGTGATAATTTCAGCAAAAGTGCGCCGTTTCACAAACTTTCACTTATTTAATTTCATCTTTCAATAATAGTACAATTTACTTGAAAATCAAAGAGCTCGGGGTAAAATATTTCAGGATTTAAACCTTTTGCCAATGATTTTTGTAATGATACTGACAGGAAAGATTACACCAAAAGAGAACG
>CAIOOC010000765.1 GCA_903859795.1 uncultured Bacteroidia bacterium | reverse complement strand
GTCACCCGCTCACTCCCGGAAACCAAAATAAAGTTAATCTGCATAAAATTATGAAATCTGCAGCTGAATTTGTGTTTGCAATCACCGCACTATTATTTGGCGGGATTGTTCAAAATGTTTCTGCCCATTTACCCAAAAACAAACCCAATGTAATATTCATCTATGCTGACGATATTGGTTATGGTGATTTAAGCTGCAACGGGGCAAAAACAATAAAGACTCCAAATGTAGAGCGGCTGGCTGACCAGGGGGTGCGCTTTACAAATATGCACAGTCCGGCAGCGACATGCACACCTTCCCGTTATGCTGTACTAACCGGTGAATACGCCTGGCGCCGCGAAGGAACCGGAATAGCAACAGGCGATGCAGGCTCAATAATCCGGCCTGAAAGGTACACACTGGCAGATCTTTTCAAAAATTCCGGATACCTGACAGCAGTCGTAGGGAAATGGCATTTAGGTCTTGGTGACAAAACAGGAACCCAAAACTGGAACGGCTATATATCTCCGGGGCCATCAGAACTGGGTTTCGATTATTCCTTTATCCTTGCTGCAACGGGTGACCGGGTCCCGTGCGTTTATGTCGAAAACCAGAAGGTTGTGAACCTCGATCCAAACGATCCTATAGCGGTCAGTTATGAAAAGAATTTCGAGGGAGAGCCAACCGGCAAATCAAATCCGGAAATGCTTAGGGTCCATCCAAGCCACGGTCATAATATGTCGATTGTAAATGGCATTTCACGTATCGGATTTATGAAAGGGGGCAAATCGGCTTTATGGAAGGATGAAGAAATAGCCGATGTCATAACCGGAAAGGCAGTTTCATTTATTGAAAAGAGCAGGGACAAACCGTTCTTTCTCTATTTCGCTACCCACGATGTTCATGTACCCCGAGTGCCGGACCCACGGTTCGTCGGAAGCAGTGGCATGGGGCCTCGCGGGGACGCCATCATTGAATTCGACTGGTCGGTTGGCGAACTGCAGAAAACGTTGAAACGACTTGGTATTGAGCAAAATACAATCATTATACTAACCAGCGATAATGGGCCGGTCGTCGACGATGGGTATAAAGATCTTGCTGTTGAACTGTTGGGGAACCATAAACCGGCCGGTCCGTTCAGGGGTGGGAAATACAGCAGTTTTGAGGGAGGGACCAGGGTTCCCGGAATTCTAAGCTGGCCGGGAACAGTAAACCCGGGGGTGTCTGCCAACCTCCTGTGTCAGATTGATTTACTGGCCACATTTTCTGAATTATTAAAAACTAAACTTCCGCAAGGCGCAGCACCCGACAGTGAGAAACACCTTGACGCCTGGCTGAATAAAGGGGGTGAAGGGAGGAAGGTGTTGGTTTTACAGAATGTCAACAACAATTTATCGATCGAAGACGGGAGGTGGAAATATATTGCACCAGGAGGTGGAGCCACTTATAATCCACAGACAAATACAGAATTGGGAAACTTGAATCAGGACCAGTTATATGATTTATCAAAAGATCCGGGAGAAAAATCAAATATCGCTTCGCAGAATTTAAAAATTGTTCAAATACTCAGATCAAGGCTCAATAAGATAAGGAAGGCAAGATAATTGCCTTTTAATTGGTTTACCTTTACCCAACATTATCAGCCCAACTTCGCGGCTAACAAAACACATTATGAAAGATGGAAATTCCGGTAATTTCTCTGAAGAATTCCTTGAAAATCTTCTTCTGGGCAACCGGCACCAATGCTCCGAAATTGCTAAAAAATATCTTGCACAGAGTCATACCTATCCGGAACTTTACGAAGATGTGATCAGGGTTTCCCTTTATGAGGTTGGACGGCTATGGGAGATAAATAAGATCAGTGTAGCAACGGAACATTTGGCTACGGCGATTTCGGAAGGTATCCTGAACGAACTCTTTTCTCAGATTGTATCGAATAAACGGATCAACAGGAAAGTTGTTGTTGCCTGTGTTGAGAACGAAATGCATCAGGTGGGGGCTAAAATGGTGGCAGATACCTTTGAAATGCAGGGATGGGATAGCTACTTCCTCGGTACGGGCATTCCGGCAGCAGAGCTGGTACGCTATATTCACGAAACCAATCCTGATCTGATCGCTATTTCGCTGAGCATTTATTTACATTTCACTAATTTTCTAAAACTTCTTGAAAAATTCAGTGTTGAGTTTCCCGATTTGCAGATAATCGCCGGCGGTCAGGCCTTTCGGCATATGACCCCTGAAATTACAGCGCGCGTAGGGAATATTTTACTTTTTCCCGATTTATATCTGCTTGAAAAATATATTCAATTCTTAAATTCCAAAAATTGAGAAAATGAATCGGTTAGATTTAATTGGTTGTGCCTGGTAAAATGGTTGGATTGAAGTGCAAGTTGAATTTTCAATCCCAATAGTAGGATTATAATTGCAAATCCGGCGAAGTGTTATCTCCTGATTTTTACATAAATCTCTATCCTTTGCAGAAAACTTCCCGAATAATCTGTGGTTTTCAATGAGTATTTTAGGCGAGCTGCCCGTATTAGCTATACGAAAACAATCACGTTATATTTGCATGAAACCCTTATGAACAGTCGTTCACAAGAACGATGAATACAATTCATGATGGTTCCGTTCGAATCAAGTGTCTTATATCTATTAATTTAAATTTATTCGGATGAAAGGGATTGGAACATTCCTGGGAGCCTTTGTATTCCTGATTAGTGCTAATTTAGTTGATGCTCAATTAAAAATAAAGCCGACAGATTTGGTTTACCCTCAACTGGACACCGAAAATTCCCGGTGGATCTTCTTTTCATCGGCATGTCGTCCGTTTGGGATGGTCAACCTGAGCCCGGATAATAATGCGAACGCCGATTGGGGTTCAGGATATCGGTACGAAAGGGATTCCATTCAATTCTTTAGTCATATACATGGATGGCAACTCTCAGGTGTTCCTGTAATGCCCGTAAATGGCAGATTTAAAGGTCATTTAGGTTCAAAAGAGTATGGTTCAAAATATAAGCACAGAAATGAGGTGGTCAGACCCGGCTACCATTCAGTTTTTCTTGAGAGTTATGAGATTCAGGCTGAATTAACATCAACAAAACGGGTTGGCTTTCACCGGTATCACTTTCCGGCTGCGGAGGAGAGTTTTATTTTGCTTGATCTTGGTACGTTCCTTGGTCCTTCTGGGACAGTTACAGGGTATGCCAAAATGCTGAATAATAACGAAATACAGGGTTATACGCTGATGGACAAGACCTCCCGGAGGCCTAAGCCGATGTATGTTTTCTTTGATATTCAATTTGATACTCCATTCGAAAATATGAGTGCCTGGAAGGATGGACAGCTGAAGGGAACGGTGAACGAGTTTGATGGAAGCAACGGAGGGGTATATCTTAAATTCAATACTCAGACAGAAAAAGTGATCCAGATGAAGGTGGGAATTTCCTATGTAGATGCACAGCAGGCCCGCCTGAATATTGAATTTGAATTGCCCCATTGGGATTTCGAAAAAATAGTAAAAGAATCGACAGAAGAATGGAATCAATATCTTAGCAGGATCGAGGTTGAGGGTGGAACATTAATCCAGCAACGACGTTTTTATACAGACTTATGGCATTCATTACTTGGTCGCAGAACCATAAGTGATGCAAATGGCAAATATTGTGATATGACCGGA
Source organism: uncultured Bacteroidia bacterium (assembly GCA_903859795.1). Lineage (GTDB taxonomy): Bacteria > Bacteroidota > Bacteroidia > Bacteroidales > Prolixibacteraceae > JAAFHB01. Next base: position 2,590 of record CAIOOC010000765.1, on the reverse strand, counting down.
CCCGAAAGAAGGATCAGGCAGATACCCCTTGACCCTAAGGGTAATCCGTTGTTTGATCACCATAATTCCGATTCTTTCTGGGGTGCACAATGGACTATAGCAACATTATGGGATCTGGTTTATCCCAGAATAGCCAGTGATTTTGTCAACTCAATGTTGCTGATGTACGATGACGGGGGACTTATCCCGCGAGGTCAGGCAGGAGGCAACTACACCGCAGTTATGACAGGTGCATCCTCCACCCCGTTTATAGTGAGTGCCTATATGAAAGGGATCAGGACATTTGATACGCTGAAAGCTTATGAGGGGATGAAGAAGAACCATTTTCCCGGCGGTATGATGGGGAAGGCCGGATATGAGCATAATACAGCAAACGGGGGTGGTATTGAATACTATATTGAAAGAGGTTATGTCCCCTATCCATTAAATAAGCAATGGGGACTACATCAGGATGGGGCAGCCCAGACTTTGGAATATGCCTCGCAGGACTGGTGTCTGGCGCAAATGGCCAAATCACTCGGGAAAGGAGAAGATTATGAATATTTCATCAAGCGATCGGGCAACTGGAGAAATCTTTACGACCCTGTTTCGGGATGGATTCGTCCAAAGGATTTAAGGGGGAACTGGAAAGAACCTTTCGATCCGTATCAGTATGAAAATGGTTTTATTGAAGCAAATGCTGCACAGGTAACATGGTTTGACCCACATGATCTTCAGGGTCTTGCGATGGTGATGGGAGGAAAGGACAAAGCTGCAGCAAAATTAAACGGCTCTTTTACAGAGGCTGCAAAACTCAATTTTACCTCTGGGAAAGCACATTCAAGTGAATTGCACGAGAACTATCGTCGGATCCCAATAAACTATGGCAATCAGCCTTCTATAGAAACCGCTTTTGTTTTCAACCACATTGGTTATCCCTGGCTCACCCAATACTGGTCCAGGAAAGTTGTTGAGCAGGCTTTTAGCGATTTGTCTGCCGATAAGGGGTATAATGGAGATGAAGACCAGGGTTTAATGGGATCTCTGGCAGTACTGATGAAAATAGGGCTTTTTGAAATGAATTCGGGTGCAGAGCAGCGACCTGTGATCGAACTTGGAAGCCCGATTTTTGATAAGATTACTATCCATCTTGATTCAGATTATTACAAGGGGAAAGTCTTTGTGATCGAAGTTAATAACAATAAACCCGAAAATTATTATATTCAATCTGGTATCCTAAACGAGAAATCACTGATGGGACCTATGTTCTTTTTTGACGAAATTACCAGGGGTGGAAAATTAGTTCTTGAAATGGGTAGCAAGACGAACTCAAATTGGGGAAGTGTACAATAAACGATAGAATTTTGATTTATAATTTTTAAGAGTTTTATGATTTGTGAACAACAGCTAAGTTCTGTTTAAATAACAAATCGGCTATCAATCTTCCCGGCTGAAATAACCCCTTTAACGCTCATTCCAGATTTGGAACCTAAATCATGATAGCCTGAAAAATCTCCAAATTTTCAGGTCAAACACATTTTTATAGATAATTATCCTGAAAAACAATCATTTTATATCAAGATTGTGAAATAAAATTATCTTTGCTGAAGCTATTTTGCCGGATTAATGGAAACCAAACTAACAAATCAGGACAATAGGATTATTGATCAATTAAAGGATGGTTCCAAGGAAGCGTTCCATTTTTTATATGATGCCTACGGTCCAAAAATTCATTCTTTTGCACTATCCTATCTAAAAAATAGTGCCGATGCTGAAGAACTACTTCAGGAGGTATTCCTAAAACTCTGGGAGATCCGGTCTTCTCTCGACAGTTCAAAAAACATAAAATCTTTCCTGTTCAAAATAAGTATCAATTTAATATACGACTTCATCAGAAGAAGAAATATTGAACAGGCATACATTGATTATACCGAATATGTTAATCACTCTTCAAGTGATAAAACCTGGCATGAAGTCATATATAATGAGATGGTTAACAATCTGCAGTTACTGGTTTCCAAAATGCCGGTACAGCGACAGCGAATCTTCCGTTTAAGTAAGGAGGAGGGATTATCGAATGATGAAATTTCAACACAACTTAATCTGTCACGACGAACAGTAGAAAATCAACTTTACCGCGCCGTTTCTTCATTGAAGGAAAAACTCGGCACCGGTTCCCTGGCGGGATTGCTGTTCTTTTTTCTGCATTGTAAATAGAAAATATATATTCTCCTAACCCCCTAAATAGCAGATTACTATCCTTAAGTACGAATAGTATTTCGGGATTGCTATACATATATCTTCAAAAATTATTTAGCTGGAATGAGTATTTGGATCACTTAATTCGTATAACCTCTAAAGCGTATAAAAAAAATGGATCAACCCATCAAACATATAATCAACGAAGGAAAATCAAATGATTCTTCTCATGAGCTGGAACAGGAATATTTGTCCCTGTTTCATAAACCTGAGCTGGAATTTGAATTAAAAAATCAGCTCTACGATGATCTGACCCAGACCGAAGTTCAGGAATGTGATCAGGTTTTCTTTGATGAGCTATTTGAAAAAATCTGGGAAAAGCGAAGAATTGACGTTTCGAATTCCAAATTAG
>CAIOOC010000764.1 GCA_903859795.1 uncultured Bacteroidia bacterium | reverse complement strand
AGTAGAAATCTTCTTGCCATGTTCCTGATTTCATCAGTTGCTATTGCAGGATTTTATGGAGCCGGTTTAATGTGGGGTCAGCATACAAATCTGGCAGTTGCAGAATACTGGCGCTGGTGGGTCGTTCACCTTTGGGTTGAAGGTTTCTTTGAAGTCTTTGCCGCTGTGATTACTGCTTTCCTGTTTGTCCGTTTGAATATAGTCAAGGCTGCAACAGCCACAACTGCAGTACTATTCTCAACCGTTGTATTCCTTGCTGGAGGTATTCTTGGAACTTTCCACCACCTCTACTTTACGGGGACACCCACAGCAGTCATGGCTTTGGGAGCAACATTCAGTGCTTTGGAGGTGGTGCCACTCGTACTCATGGGATTTGAAGCGTATGACAATCTAAAAATCAGCAAGATGGCAGCCTGGAGTAAAGCCTACAAATGGCCGATCTATTGCTTTATTGCTGTTGCTTTCTGGAACTTAGTAGGAGCCGGTATCTTTGGATTCCTGATTAATCCACCCATTGCACTTTATTACATGCAGGGTCTGAATACAACCGCGGTTCATGGTCATACCGCCCTGTTCGGAGTATACGGAATGTTGGGTATCGGACTTATGTTGTTTGTGCTTCGTGACATGGACAAAGAGGTAATCTGGAAAGATAAATGGATTAAGTTTGCCTTTTGGTCAATCAATATTGGTCTGGCTACAATGGTATTGTTCAGCGTCTTTCCGATCGGACTTTTACAGACACTTGCAAGCGTAAAAGATGGTCTGTGGTATGCCCGTTCAGCCGAATTTATGCAAACACCTTTGATGGCAACTTTGAAATGGATGCGTGTCTTCGGGGATACAATCTTTGCAGCCGGAACCCTGGCACTTGTCTGGTTTATTTTCGGACTAAAGGGTGGATGGAGCCATGAGAAAGAGGGAAAGAACTGATAGAAAATGAGAAGAGGGGTTAAGAAATGAAAGAATGAAGAAATGAAAGAATGAATGCCTTGAACCGAGCAACTGCCTTATTAATTCTTTAACTTTTAATTCTTTAATTCCTTAATTGAAAAGCGGCTGGCGACTGGCTACTGGCTATTGGCTTGAATCTGCCAGATGCTAGTTGCCTGCTGCCAGCCGCTTTTTTATAAATCATTTTCACTGGTCAAATGTTATAATGCGAGTAAGAAATATATTAGTTAGTGCAAATGGATCGCAAAAAACTTATCAAGACTTTCCGGAAACTCCATAAATGGCCAGGGGTAATAATCACAATATTTGCGATTCACTTTGCGATTTCGGGTATCATAATGAATCACAGAAGACTGCTTTCGGGAGTTGAACTCTCCCGGAAATGGCTGCCCCGAACCTATGAATACAAAAACTGGAACCAGGCTGCCGTACGTGGTGGCATTAACCTGAACAACGATTCACTCCTGATTTTTGGGAATATTGGTGCATGGATTAAAACACCCGGAGGATATCTTGATTATAATCAGGGATTTCCTGCAGGAATTGATAACCGGAAAATAAACCAGGTGGTCTGTTATAAAGAGCAGCTTATTGCCGCGACCCAATTTGGTTTGTTCCGGCGGGCCACTAAATACGAATCATGGGAAGCTCTCCCGATGGCAATTCCCGAACAGCGGCTAGTCGATTTGTTTATCAAACAGGACACGCTGGTTATTCTTAGCAGAGATTATCTCATTAAGACTACCAATTTAAACAATTTTAAAACCACCACCCTCCCTCCGGCTGAGGGTTATACCAAAAGTGCCGGACTGTTTAACACCCTGTGGGAACTTCATAGCGGTGAACTTTTTGGAGTATTGGGGAAACTTCTGGTTGATGTCCTTGGAATTGTAACGATCCTTCTCTCTGTCACTGGATTGCTTCATTTTTTCCTGCCAAAACTAATTAAACGGAGAAAAAGAGTTATCGGCACGTCAGGAAACCTCCCTGCGGCATTCAGGTTAAATTTAAAATGGCATAATCTTGTTGGTTATGTGTTTGCACTTTTTCTGATCATTAATACAACGGCCGGGATCTTTTTACGTCCCCCGCTTTTAATTCCAATTATCAATAAAAAAGTGGGAATCATCCCCGGTTCACATCTTGACAACCACAATCCCTGGCACGATAAACTGAGAAAAGGGGTCTGGAATCAGAAGCTGGGAATGTATGTCTTTTCCACTGCAGACGGTTTTTATACTGTAGACGAACAACTTAGATCTGCAATGGTATGTTGTTATTCCCAACCACCTGTGAGCCTGATGGGCTGCAATGTCTTTGAGCCATTCGACAGTACAAGATATTTAGTTGGATCATTCTCCGGGTTATTTATCTGGGATTTTGCAAGCGGTGAATCTTCTGATCTCTTTACCGGAAAGGGTTATCAGGCACCTGTAGGGATGGCCAGGCCAGTTTCCGACCATATGGTTGCAGGATATATCAGGGATATCCAAAACAGTGAGTGGATTTTTGATTATAATCATGGAATTGAGAAAAAAAACAGTAGAGAAACCTGGGAGATGCCTGAATCTGTTAAAGTAAACTCTCCTATTTCACTCTGGAACTTTGCCCTGGAAATTCATACCGGGCGAGTCCTTGAGCCTTATATTGGTTTCCTTTATCTTTTATATATTCCCATTGCCGGAATATGTGTACTTATGGTACTGGTTAGTGGTTTTATGGTCTGGATTTTACCTGTTAGGAAGAAAAATCTGTTCCCCGTTGTATGATCTTAGCGGGATGGGCTAATTACCAGTTATTTGTAACGACTTGGAACAAAAGTGAGCAAATTCTAGTAAGTTCTCCAAAATAAGAATATCGGATTTTTGAAAATGTCATAATCAATCGAATGGTTAATCCTGAATCATTCTTATTTTGAATAATGTTACAACGAATCAACAATAAGTCAACGTGAATTTTGTAATATTCTGATTAGTTCATTTAATTAAATGTTTGTCTAAAGCGGATATTCTTTGATTCCAATCGGAACCTATCCAATTACCAGATTGCTATCAAGGTTGGGCAAAAAACTGGGTAAAATCTGGTTTAGGCAACCACTCTTTATTCCCGACTAAATAACCGGTGACGCTCTTAATTTTCAACCTTAGAGATTATAAAAGATACTTGAATAATTATAATATTCAAGTACTTAATGGCAATGAAAAGTAAAAAGTAGTCCCAATTCCGACTTCACTTTCAGCCCAAATTTTCCCATTGTTCTTTTTAACAAATTCCTCGCACAGGATCAACCCCAATCCTGACCCTTTTTCTTTTTGTGTACCCGGAGTACT
>CAIOOC010000763.1 GCA_903859795.1 uncultured Bacteroidia bacterium | reverse complement strand
ATCCGTCTGGATCAGATATGAAAACTTTTAAACTTTTGAGCTTCTTTGCAATGACCGACATTCACATTACCGACAAGGAATCTCCAGCACAGACTATCGAGTACACTTTTATTCCTGCTATATTCCCTGAGGCCCTTTCCTGTTATTCCCCTTCAATGATCTTTTCAACGCACGTTTTAAATGCCGCAGTTCAAACTATAAATGATATTAATCAGCATAATCCTTTTGATTTCGGCATCGCTTTGGGCGACATGGCTAATAGCAGTATTTACAACGAGCTTAGGTGGTTTATCGATGTCTATGACGGGAAGAACATAAATCCCGATTCAGGCAAAAAAGATGATCCTGTACCTGGTCCGGGCAATGATTATCAGGATAAATACCAGGCTGAAGGGCTTTGTAAAGCGATTCCCTGGTATGCGACGATCGGCAATCATGACCATTTCTTTATTGGAGCAAAACCCTTTAATGATAAGGTCCGTAAAAACTTAATTGGCAATCAGATCCTCCAGATGGGTAATGTGTTTACTCAGGATAACGCTCTGGATTTAAACACATATTCTATGGGAACTTTGGATGGAAGTACAGTAAATGGCGATATTATTGGTGCAGGCAAAGTGGATGAGATGACCAATATTCCAACGATCCCTTCTGACCCTAATCGTCGTGTCCTTACAAAAATGCAAATGATGAAAGAATTCTCAAACACGAGCTCAATTCCGAAAGGACATGGATTTAATCAACCAAACCTTTTTGATGGATGTTATTCTTTTGAGCCAAAATCAGATTTGCCACTCAAAATAATTGTACTTGATGACACAATGGATGAAACTGATAACCCGCCTTCAGGGATTGGTTTTGGTTGTGGTTCACTTGGAAATGGCCGCTTTGAATGGCTTATAAAACAACTTCAGGCTGGACAACGGGAAGATAAGCTGATGATTATCGCCGCACATATTCCTATTGGAGTTGCACCTCCCCAATCAGCACTTGGATGGATTGATGGGAGTGCTCAGGATGTGATTATTACGGAATTGAAAAAATATCCTAATTTTATCCTGTGGATATCGGGTCACCGGCATCTTGATACAGTTACAGCTTTCCCATCTATTGATAAAAGTCATCCCGAAAATAGCTTCTGGGAGGTAGAAACAAGATCATTGAGAGAATTTCCCCAGCAATTCAGAACTTTCGATATTGTGTTTAACAGCGACAATACCCTTTCGATCCAGACCGCTGATGTAGATCCCGATGTCAAAAGCAATTCATTTGCTGCAACTTCCCGTTCATATGCTATTGCTGCTTATCAAACATATCGTAGAACGGAACCTATTCTACCTTTAAATGTTGACCTGGTAAAAAAATTGACCCTTCAAATGCAGGCCAGGATTTCAAAGTACAAAGCCAAGATGTGCAACTAAATAATGGTAAATTAATTCGAAACAGTTATATAATCTAAAGCTATAAAAGACTTTATGCCCGTTTTATAGTTAATAGATCATTGTATCAACCTTATTAACAATGGATTGAAACTTTCAATTATAGAATTGCTTTGACTGGCATAATTCCCAATTTAGGTTTTTTAAGCTTGGCTTATCACATTGTTTATCACTCATCCGACGGTTTACAAGCTGATATTCTAAATTGCAGAAGAATTTCATTAATTATTTTTTTTTTATAAACTTTACCACATCAAAAATTTATGACGACCATACTTAAATGATGAAGGTAAAATTGATCTACAAAGCGGAGGAAACATATCTGAAAACTTCTTTCCCTGCCTATTACTTTGGCGCTTCGGACGATAGAGTCTATGTAATTTACAAATCCCACTATCTGACCCCCTCAGGGAAATCCGGATATGAATTTGTGGTTGCAAGGCATGAGCAGTTCACTTACAATTATCTGGAGGAGAAATTGATTGAAAATCTCTCACATAAGCCGCCCTTTCTGAATAGTCTTGTTGACCGGCCGAATATTATTTTGACAAACGTCAAAACTTCCAAAAGCTGTAAGTCATACGCTGATGCAGAAGAATTATTGAATATCTGGATTAAGGCACAATCCGGAAAAGCTGATCCCATTCGCAAGGTTTGATAAAAGATTGCCTGTCTTTCCCTTTTGATATAT
>CAIOOC010000762.1 GCA_903859795.1 uncultured Bacteroidia bacterium | reverse complement strand
GTAACCTCACCAAAATAGGTGTTGGCGAACATTATATTCCATTTGCTTACCGCGTAATTGAACCTTAAAGCTGCTTTGTCAATTGGATTGTTTGTCTCAATAAGACTCTGCTCCTGGGGGCCAAAAAAGACGTCCTTCTGATCGGGGAACTTATTTAAAAATGCCGGGAATTCATTGTATTTGATTGTTCCGTCACTATTTCGGTCAATCCTTGTTTTGTTGTGATTGTAAGCCAGGGATATATCAAGGATCCCTTTCTTAATTCTCCATTTGTAACTTGCTACAGCATCAATACCTTTGGTTTTAGTGCTAATTGCGTTGGTGAAAAAGCGGCCCGTCTGAGCGCCATAAGGTTTGAAGAAGTCTCTGATTTCGGGTACCGGATCGCCATATGAATCATTTCCCAGATTTCCCGTAAGTATAACCCGGTTGTCTATATTGATCTGGTAGGCATCCACCGAAAAACTGAGGTCGCTGATAGGGTTCCATGTAAATCCACCACTTAGGTTTGTCGATGTTTCCTGTTTTAATTTCTGTATCCCGATCGCCTGAGCTACCAGGCTGTTATTTCGGAAAATACCTGAGTTTAGTAAAACACCGTCAACCACGTCGGTAGCGATATTATTGAAATAACTTTGCTGCAGTGATGGCGCCCGGAAGCCTGTACTAAATGCTGACCGGAGCGAGAATTTGTTAAAAAGTTCATATCGTGCAGCGACCTTGTAATTGAAAGTGCTTCCAAAGTCTGAATAGTTCTCAAAACGAATGGCCGTTCCTACATAAAGTTTTTTTGTTATGTCCAGGTCGCCCTGTACATAAGCGGCAGCGTTTGTGCGAGAGGCGTCGACTACATTATTTAAACCAAATCCGGGGAAGGATTCCGAACCACTGCCATCTGAAGAGGCTGCATCACCTGCTGCAATCTTGTACTTCTCTATTCTGTACTCGGCTCCTAAGGCAAGATTAAATCCTGCCAGATAATCGAATTTTCTGCTTGCATTTGCATTTAGTGTATTTTGCAGAAAGCTGTGATTTCCGGCATTAAAGCTTGTCGGGCTGCTGCTTCCAAGGGCATAGTTAAATGATTTTTCTACGTCATATTTAAACTGGTTATAACCCACGGTATTGCTGAAATCAAGATTCCAGTTGTTAACGTCATATTTTAGTCCTGCAGCAAAGGAGTGATCCGAGATTTTGGACTGTAACTCAGGTTGAAAACCATTTGGGTATACAGCCAGCGCCTCGGTTGAAAGTTCACTTGGCAATCGTCTGAATCCAAATCCAACTCCCTGACGATAGCTTGTTCCTCCAAAGAAATAAGCTTTTAGCTTTGGATTTATAACAATTTCACTGTTTAAGAATAACTGAAGATTCTGAATTTTTGCATCGCCAACCTGGAAATTAAAATTGTTTCTTGTCAGGCCTCTTGCTGCTATCTGAGCATCGTCATAAGCACGTGAGGCAGTAGGATCATCTGCAAAATCATAAGAAAAGTAGTTGTTTAGGGCTGACTGGTCAAAGATGATAAGGTTATTGTTTTGGCTCCGGTTGGTTTTCTGACGATTATTGAACAATCCGCCGATATTTATGAAACCCTCCTTTCCTAATTTGGTGCCGTAGTTAACGTCTACACCTAAAGTCTGTCCGTCGTTTTTCGATGTTTGTCCGGAAGTTGCTGATGCAGACAATCCTGCACTCTTTTTCAGGATAATATTAATTACTCCTGCGATAGCATCCGAACCATACTGTGCCGATGCACCATCCCTGAGGACCTCGATCCGGTCAACAGCTGAAATCGGAATTGTACTTAAATCGGTACCAACCGAGCCGTTTCCAACTGTATTTTGATAATTCACCAAGGAGGTAGTGTGTCGTCTTTTCCCGTTTACTAAAACCAATACCTGGTCAGGCCCAAGTCCACGCAGCGAAACAGGATCAATATGTTCCGTTCCGTCAGCGGCCGACTGCCGGTTGCTGTTAAATGAAGGGACCAGGTAATTTAAAAGATCATTTAAATTGGTTAATGGCATTGAAGATTCTACCTTTTTAATATCGAGAACATCAACGGGAACAGGGGAATTAACCTTTGTACGGATACTACCCTGGTTTCCAACAACAATTACATCCTGAAGATCGTATTGTTTAATTTCCTGAGCAAAAGCCGAAAAAAGTCCAAGGAGACTCACGGCCACAAGTGCAATTAGTGATTTCATAAAATATTTTATTCGTTTCTGTCCATTACTATTAGTACATATCTTGACTTATAAATAGTCTTTTCTTCATTAAACAGGTACATATCCAGGAGGGTAGTGCACCATATGTTAAATATTATGCAAGATTACTCTTTTTATTATTTTCATGAAATACCTTTTTATATTTAAATCATGTACCATGAAATTGGTATTCTTACTGAATACTTTTTCCCTGGGTTAGTTAACCCGAACGGGTTAAATATTATTGACCCCCAATTTTTATTTGGGGCAATTGTACAACCACAAACCCTCAACCCGAAACGGGTTGAATGAAATTTGATATATGGAGCTGACATCTAATTCTAATTCAACCCTTTGACTTCGTCGATTTTCAATTTCGGGTTGTGGTTCAAGGGCATTCCTTTTACCCCCAGCTTTGCTAAGGGTCACTAAAATTCAACTGCTGCGGAGTTGTTTTTGATTCAAAAACCTGTCACAACATCTTCTTAAATCTGTTTTCCAACTCTTGGCGTTTTATTTACATCGACTTCAGGGAGGGCATATATTTATAGAAAATAAGATCAAACTGGTTTTCGGGCAATAAAATCAGAAGTTCAAATCCTTGAAATTG
>CAIOOC010000761.1 GCA_903859795.1 uncultured Bacteroidia bacterium | reverse complement strand
TGTTTTTTTGCAAAAGTCAATGTTTTTTCATCCAAACAGAGAATGTTGGCATCGTTGCAGAGAATGTTAGCATCGTTACCGGGATAGTAAGCACCGTTGCCAGGATAGTTTGAACCGTTGCCGGGATAGTTCGAACCATTGTCTGGAATGTTGGCAGAGTTGCTGAGAAAGTTGGCAGAGTTGTTGAGAAAATTTTTGAATGTCTCTGAGAATATTGGCGTCGTTGCCTGGAATCCCGCATATACGGATCCCATTGACTTCCGAAGCTAACGTGAGGGGGAAACACCCGAGTTTCGTATCTTTGTAGAACTCTTTGCAAGGCCGAATTGAAAACTGTTGCTACTGAGCACGAGCGCAATCCTGGTTGAGATGTTTGTGATGACTTAAGTGGTGGTTCTTATAAGGAAACCCCGTTCAGAATATTTTCTTATGCCGAAAGCACATCTCCAAAGAGTTTTAATAAATGAGAAATATTATGGAAGAAAAAGAAATTACGATGGAAGTTGTCAATCCCAAAGCCGCGGGTGTTGATATAGGCAGTCGCTCGCATTGGGTAGCCATTGGACAAGGGCCAAATGACTATCGGGAGTTTGGTGTTTTCAATGAAGATTTATACCAGATTGTTGAGTTTTTTAGAGAAAATGGCATAAAAACAGTAGCCATGGAGAGTACCGGCACCTATTGGCAATCGCTTTACGCAGTATTGATTTCCGAAAACATTCCGGTAATCTTGTGCAATGGAAAATTCACCAAAAACATCAAAGGCAAAAAGACAGATATTCAGGACTGTCAATGGATTCAGAAACTACATAGTATGGGTCTATTGACCGGCAGCTTTTTGCCCGATGAAGAAACCGAACAGCTGCGTACATTTTGCAGGCACCGGGCAGGCTTGCTTGATTCGGCAGCTTCCGCATCAAAAAAAATGCAAAAATATCTTCGTCTTTTGAATTTTCGACTGGATGTTGTAGTGAATGATATTTGTGGTTTAACAGGATTGAGCATTATAAAATCCATTTGCCAAGGCCAGACGGACGCAGCAAAATTAGCATCACTGCGTCATGGCAATTGCCATAAGTCGGAACAGGAAATAGCGAAAGCATTGCATTCGAATGGCAGAAAGGATTACTTGTTTGCATTGAACCAAGAATTAGAAATGTATGAGCTGCTCCAATCAAAAATAGTGCAATGTGATCATGAAATCGAAAAAATGCTTTCGCAAATTATTGATAATGATGACGATAAAAAGCAACATCATATTGATTCAAAACCACATAAAAAAATCAATAAAAACACGCCCAAAAACATCGACCTGAACCTAAAGTCGTATCAATATTTCGAAGGAATTGATTTGATGGCCATTGAAGGAATGAGCTATTCCACGGTATTGGCTATCATGAGCGAAGTGGGACTGGAAGGAATCAAGAAATTTCCGACAGCAAAGCATTTTTCGAGTTGGCTCAGGATAGTACCAAACAATAAGATAAGTGGTGGTAAAATACTCTCCAGCAAAGTGCCACGCGGAAGTAACCGGTTAAAAACAATGCTCCGAAATGCGGCCAATGCCATTGGAAATCTTAAGGATTCAACGCCACTGAGAGATTTCTTTCAAAGAATCAATTTCAGAAAAGGCAGAGTATCAGCTATAAGTGCAACTGCCCGCAAACTGGCAGTAATTATTTGGAATATGATTGTAAAAGGAATCCCTTATCACAATCCAACAGAATATCTGTTTCTCGACCAAAAAAGAAAGTTAGGTTTAGTAAAGCGCATTCAAAAACAAATTACTAAATTTGAACTCAAACCAACAGACTTTGGTTTTGTAACCGATTGATTATGTATGATAATAGAAAACGTTAGTCAGAACGTCTCTACGCCGTAATGGCAATACATGATGAATGCTGAAATTGATGAGGATGCAGCAGCAGTCAAAAAATAATTCTCAGTAGGAGATTGATGCCAATAGAGAAGCATATTACATGTGTGGATTTCCGCCG
>CAIOOC010000760.1 GCA_903859795.1 uncultured Bacteroidia bacterium | reverse complement strand
TATATTCCGGCAGTCAGACCGGCCGGGCCACCGCCAATAATGATAATATCGAACATTTCCGGCATTCTTTTTCAAATTACTGGATCGCATCAGATCCTCCCGGCAAAAAGTTTATCACCAAACCATTGGAATAGATCTTTTTACCTGCAGAGGACCTGGCGACCCCTATTTATATTACTATTTGCTGCAGAACTGGGCATCGAGGATTGATTTGACCTGCGGCATCGATTGGATGCTGGAGGTTGCTTTCACCAGCTTTCCGTTCTTATAATAAACGGTAACGGGGATCCCCATAAAGCCCTTGCATTCAGGGGCGTTGCGGATCGGGTATGATTCGGGATTGTCAAATTCCATATCGGCGAATTTAACATGAGCGTATTCCGGCTCCAGTTCCTCCATAATGCCATAAACGGGGATGCACATTGGGCCCATCCGCCCACAGCAGATCATTACGTTATCATTCTGTTCGATGAATTTTTGGTGCTCGGAGGCACTCAGGATGTGTTTTAAATTTGTTTGCAGCATAGGATTAAGTTTTATATGTCATGTTCTGCATGTGTCAAACATCGTGCCAAAATAAAGCGCATAAATATCACCAATTCAAATTTTATTCGTTACTTTGCACATGAATTCGGTTGTGCGATCTATGGATCGTCCTTAAACCGAATCAAACAAGTAATTAAACTATTGATTTAAAAGTAAATTATCATGTCAGAAACATGTAAGACCAACACAAAGCCATTGCCAATCAAGGAAAGAGTTAAAACCTGGACTTTCTGGAAACCGGTATTTTTTACAGTATTGGGTGGTATCGGTGGTTTTTTATATTATCATTTTGTCGGATGTGCCTCGGGAACCTGCGCCATTACTAGTAATCCCTATGCCAGTATCGCATTCGGGGGATTCCTGGGTTACTTCCTGGTCAACCGTCCCTGTGCTTGTTAATAGTTGACATTCATAATTTCAAAGCCCTATGAGTAAAGAAATGTGGGATCAGCGATATGCTGAATCAGAATATGTTTATGGAACCAGCCCGAATGAATTCTATAAACTGGAATTGGACAACCTGTCACCCGGAAAAATTTTATTGCCTGCAGAAGGGGAGGGCAGGAATGCTGTTTACGCTGCTGAAAAGGGATGGATCGTTTCGGCCTTCGATCAGAGTGAGGAAGGCAGAAAAAAGGCACAGCTGCTGGCTGCCAGCCGTGATGTAATCATTGATTACCAAATACATGATCTGGAAGCGCTTGATTATCTTCCCGGACATTTTGATGCAATTGCACTGGTCTTTGTCCATACCTCTTCTTTAAAACGCAAGGTAATACACCAGAACCTGATAAAATTCCTAAAGCCTGGCGGAACCTTGATACTGATCGGGTTTTCAACGGAGCAGTTACTATTTTCTTCAGGTGGCCCTAAAGAATTATCCATGCTTTTTTCACTTGATGAGTTAAGAGATGACTTTTCCGACATGCAGGTCCAAACCTTAGAACGGATTGAATTTGAGGTTGAAGAAGGCGAGTTTCATCGAGGGAAAGCATCCATAATTAAAATGGTGGCTCTTAAATAGGACGAGAACAATTACACAAAATATGTTGATCGAACCGTTCCCGGTTACGAATTAAGCGTCGAAATAATGTTCGCGTACCTAACTTCCATGTCCAGATATTAGGGTATTAATCATCACGGAC
>CAIOOC010000759.1 GCA_903859795.1 uncultured Bacteroidia bacterium | reverse complement strand
TTACAAAATCTGATTATCTTTGCACCGCTTTAAAGCAAAACTGGCCCCGTAGCTTAATGGATAGAGCATCTGACTACGGATCAGAAGGTTGGGGGTTCGAGTCTCTCCGGGGTCACTTTATGGCCTGTATGTCGCTGATATACAGGCCTTTTTCTTTTTTACACTCATATTTACACTCATTAAGGGGGAATATACAGGAATAATTTGGACGCGTAAATCTTTCGGTTTATGCGTTTTTTAATTCCAAAGTAGTAACATAGGTTAATTTGGATTAAGGGTAAATTGATACGGCTATAACTACTTTTAAATTAGAATTACCATTGGATATCTTCCCCGGGTTTAGTCAGAACCGCCAAAATAATTAGGTCATTTAATTGGCGCTTTTGGATTCCGAAAATCAGAATTTTTATTGAATTTTAGGCCGGAGTGTTCGGTTAAGGTTACGGACCGCTTGGATATGTTAAAGCATCTGATCATCTTTTATACTGAATTAACCCAGACATTTTTAATGCTCATTTTACCTAGGATGTAAGAAAGATGACCTGGATCGGCATTGGTATTTGCTGCTATGGTATTTCCTACCAATGGACGATAAATTTCCAGAAGGTTTTAATTGGCACTAAATCTGAATAAATCGTGTACGCAATCTGGGCCATGTTGGGAGAATTATCAGTACTAATGATGGCTAAGGTAATTATGAAAGGATGACGAATCAGCCAGTAATTAGTATTTTTTGAGGTAGTTCAACAATTAATAATCAACGGGTTATGAGCAATAAAGTATATATATTCCTCGAATTCGACGGTTAAAGAATCTTTTTTTAGGATAATGATGATATTAACATATAGCTATAGTCCAATATATCTGGCACTTGGAGTGGATTATGAGTACATAGAAAGAATTTGGCTAGAATTAAAATATGCCTCAACTACCGTCTGCTCAGACGGTAGTTGCCGATGACGGAAAGTTATGAAGGATAATATGTTTGACAGAAGGTACTATCTATGTATTGATTGTCAAAAAAGGATGGTTTATGAATATAGAAGTGAAATATGAATATTCCAGACTATGCTATACAAATGAGCATTCAGAATAAAAATATAAACGTTGCTCGTCCGAGGTTTTAGGGTACTACCTTCACTACCTTCACTACAATATTATAAATCAATTATTTAAATCACTAAATAAGGTAGTGATGCGGTAGTTTAAGTTGTCAATGTAGTGAGCGTAGCCAATGTTTCCAAATATAGACCACCCCCGGAGTGGAAAAATATTTTTTTTGTTGAAAAATGATTGAAAAACAGGAATTGAAGAAAAGAACCAAAACCAAGATTTGAAATGAGTCACGAAAGATTAACTCAATTAACCTGGCTGCAGTTACCAAGGCTTATTGACGGTTTCAATTGGAGAAGTTATTAAATCAGCCCTACAACCATCCTCTGATCAGGGGATAGTTCAATCCTTCAAACCCAATTCAACCTATTAAATGGATCTCATAATTACAAAGTAAATTTGAATATATAAAATCAAAAATGGGATGACAGGTTTTGGCATAGCAATCCAATATCTTTGCTTTGTTAAACTTTAATTTCTAAAACAAAATTTTCATGGAAGAAAACAAACTTATTCTTGAAGCCGGATCAGAGGGTGGTTCTATTCAACTGCACCAAATAAATGATTATTTCTTATATTCTACAGACGAGACTACTTTAAGGGATTTTGTTCCCGACTTGACTTTAGAGGAATTGAAAACAAAATCCAACGTTTTCAATACGTTAGATCAGGCAATGAATAGTATAATTGGAAAATATAAGATTTTTAGGCTTTATCCGCTTAGTGTTCATCCCGATTTTAAAAGCAAAATAATTCCTTACTATCAGATATTCTGTTCGGAGAACGAAAAGCCAAGGAATTGGAATAAAGCGAAATGGGATTATTTGTTATATAATAATCGGGCAAACCGGTTATAGCTTCATCAATCATTTAGCCGCCGCCAAATGTCCAGCCCTGATCTCCTCCGCCAAAGATTCAGGTTGTAATACCCTGACCATATTACCATGAGCCAAGAGCTCCATCCTGAAATCAAACGTATTATAAATCAATAATTTTATTCGCAATTCATCGTCATTATCAACGATAATCTGCTGCGACTGATGAAGAGGCAATGTTTTGATATATTTCCCCTGGTCCGGATCAAACGATAGAATTACCTCAATGGGCTTTTCTGCAGTTGGGGATATAATCCCGAAACAATGTTTGAAATAGTCCTCAATATTGAAATTCTGAGGGCACTTGAACTTACTCCGGGTAATCTCCAGTGAGGATATCCGATCCAACCCGAAAGTCTTAATAATTCCATTTGAAGACTCCTTCTCTAAATTTGTTGAAATTAGGTACCAGCGGTTTTTAAACTCTTTAAGAGCCAATGGTCCAACTAGCCGTTGCGACGGTTCATCTTCCCAGAATTTCTGATAGGTAAACCGTATCTGCAAATTATTGGTTATGGCATGGAGTAATCCAAACAGGTTTTCGGTCCCTTGAGGTCTCCGGTTCTCAAATTGAATCGATTTGGAGATATTCTCACCGATTTTTAAAGCGTTAAAGGTATCGAAAGCCTCTAACCGACGACGGCTGACTTCCGATTGTAGCTCTTCATCAATAGCATAAACCCGACGCTTAAAATCATAGTTGATCTCAATTTCAAAAATCGACCCAATATCCTCCAGATCACGTTTGAACTGCCGCTTCGAAACATTGAAATTCATACTTTGCAGCTCCGATTGTTGCCGGAGATAGGAGTCAAGTTCATTAAATGTTGCCGGAGACTTCCGTAACTTATTCGTAATATGGAAGTAACGTAAAAGGGATTCTTTTGTTGACATACTTTCTGATGTTTTGTTTAACCAAAGATAGTGATAGACTATGTCAAAATTTGGCGTAGATTAAAGCAATTTGTTTAATTG
>CAIOOC010000758.1 GCA_903859795.1 uncultured Bacteroidia bacterium | reverse complement strand
CTGAGTGGGTCAAACAAACCTTTCGCCATCTGCTTACTTAGAGTGATTCTATATCAGCTTAAATCGTGTAAAAACAGCCAACCGAATTGCCAAATGAAAAATATTATTTTGTATGTTTGCGTGCACTTGAAAACTACCGACTTATGAATTTCACGGTATCTTTTAAGTCTATGAAAAAATTTCTCACAACTCACCAAAACTAATAAAGGAGGTATTAATATGGATAATGTTGATACAGTATCAACAGATGTGCTAATAATTGGCGGCGGACCATCCGGCCTGGCCACAGCAATTCATTTAGCGGATACTTTTAAACAAAACAATCAGACCAACAGGATATTACTGATCGAAAAGGGAAGCTCCATCGGAAGCCATATCCTCTCAGGAGCGGTAATTAAACCTGATGTTTTTAAGGAATTATTACCGGATGTGGAATTCTCTGAAATCCCGTTTAACGCAAAAGTTACCAAAGATAGCATGGTGCTGCTGGGTGAAAAAAGCTTTATTAAATTGCCTTTTCATATGCCGTATATGAATAATATCGGTTACTATACCGCATCTTTAGGCCAGATTTGTAAATATCTCGCCGTAAAGGCACAGGAAAAGGGTGTTGAAATATATACCGGTTTTGCTGTTGATGAAATATTGTACAATGACGGAAAGGTTATCGGAGCCAAAACCAAGGATACCGGTTTGGATCATCATGGGAATCAACTCGAAAACTTTCAGGCTGGGACCCGCATTGAGGCTAAAATTACCGTATTCGCCGAAGGTCAGCGTGGCCCTCTTACCCAGATGCTTATTAAAAAGTTTAATCTGACCGAGGGTAAAAATGAACAGGTTTACTCATTGGGCTGCAAGGAATTATGGTCAGTTCCGCAGGGAAATATTGAGCCGGGACAGATATACCATACCCTGGGTTTTCCGCTGGATAATGATGAATTTGGAGGAGGCTTTATTTACGGGTTAAACGATAATAAAGTGGCCGTCGGAATAGTTGTCGGTCTGGATTATAAAGACCCTACCTTCGATGTTCATGATGCGATGCAGATCTGGAAAACCACCTCTTTTGTTTCAAAAATCTTAAAAGGGGGTAAATTGGTGGAATATGGCGCCAAAACACTTCCCGAAGGTGGCTATTATGCCATTCCTAAATTGTACGTCGACAATGCTTTAATAGTTGGAGATGGTGCAGGACTTGTTGCTATGCCTACTTTAAAGGGGATACATTTAGGAGTTAAGTCGGGAATATTGGCAGCCAAAACAATCGCAAATGCACTGTTAAATAACGATACTTCTGAAAAGAGTCTTAAATCCTATGAAGAATCCGTTAAGAGCGGCTTTATTCACAAGGAAATGTATAAAGTCCGCAACTTTAGACAAGGATTCGAAAAAGGGTTAATCATTGGGGGAATACATTTTGGTACCCAGATTATCACCGGTGGCGCGGGTTTCTTTGGAAGACTGAAGTCCACAGCTGATTATAAGACTACTTCAAAACTGAGCCATCTTAAGAAGAAACCTTTTAAAGAACGGTTTAAAGGTAAACTGGAATGGGACAAAGTGCTGACATTCGATAAAGTTACCGATGTCTACTATTCAGGAGTTTATCACGATGAGCAACAGGTAGTCCATGTGAGGATAAACGATGCCCATAAATTTAAAGAAGTTAATATTGATCAGTATGGGGCTCCGGAACAATTTTATTGCTCTTCGGAAGTTTATGAACTCCATACGAACAAGTCGGGAGAGAAAGAGATCAGAATTCATGCTGAAAATTGCATGCATTGCCGGACTTGCGACATAAAATCTCCCGGATTAGGTATTACCTGGGTAGTACCAAACGGTGGCAACGGTCCCGATTTTCAGAATATGTAACACTTTAAAGATTAGGTAATAATGGCTTTAACAATAATAAGTTTAATCAAACAGGTTCCGGTTCCCAGCGAAATGAGAATGGGTGAAGACGGGCTGATGGACCGGACTAAGGCAAAATCAATTATTAATATCGATTGCCAGTTTGGTCTCGAAGCCGGACTGCAATTAAGGAAACAAAATCCTGGTGCACGTTTAATCGTTTGCTCAATGGGTCCTGGTTCATTCGAGACCTCTCTGAAAGCAGCTGTTTCTATGGGCTACGACGAAGCGTACCTGTTGTCCGACCGTAAACTGGGCGGCAGCGATACGTATGCTACCGGTCTGGCAATTTCAACGATGCTTAAGCACCTGGGATTTACAAAAGATTCCAAAAATCCTTTTATCGTCCTGGCTGGCCGGCAAACCAGTGACGGCGATACCGCTCACGTACCATCACAGGTAGCCGAAAATATGGGTATTCCACAGGCTACATTTGTTGAAAGTGTAAAATCTGACGGCAGTGGCAGTGTTATTGCCAAGCGGATTATCGAAGGAGGATATCAGATGATGAAATTGCCAATGCCCTGCGTAATTTCATTGACGCCAACGGGGATACCTCCGCGTAAACCATCTTTAAGCGGAGCAATCAAAGCCCGTACACTGAAAATCACAACTTTTGGAATTGATGATATTGGTCTTGGAACAGAAAAAATCGGACTCACAGGTTCACCGACTATTGTTGCCAAGGTGGTCAACATGGTAAGCGAACGTCCTCCGATTACAATGTCAGAAGGTCATAACGAAGCCTCATTGGTTGACAGCCTGATCGCTAACCTCAAAAAGGGTGGAAATGTTCTTGAGAAGAAGGAGGCTGTTGCCAAGAAAGAGACCGATCGTCCGGACTTTCCCGATAAGGATTTCAGGGATGGAGCCTCGGGAATTCTTACATGGGCTGAAATAACCAACGGCAATATATCCAGACCTTCACTCGAGCTGCTGACCCCGGCCCGTAACCTGGCAACCCAGTTAGGTGCAGGCACAAAAGTTATGACACTTATTATTGGTAAGAACATTCAGCCATTGGCACAAACACTGATCGAACATGGTTCAGACGAGGTGATTGTGGTTGAGGATGATAAACTGGTAGAATATCTGGTTCTCCCATTTGCCTCTATTTTCACACAAGTGATAAAGGAGAGAAAACCTGAAATTGCACTTTTTGCCGCAACAACATCTGGACGGGAATTGGCTCCCAGGATCGGAATGAGAACCAGCAGCGGTGTCACAGCCGACTGCACCGGGCTTGAAATCGGGGAGTATATCAATAAAAAAGAAAAAGTTATTGTTACCCCAATCCTTGAATCGCGTCGCCCCACTTACGGTGAAAGTAAACTTGCCACAATTCTTGGGTTTGTTTGTCCACAGGTATCGACAGCCAGGGCGGGTACATTTGAGGTTCCACCGCGTATGATAGACCGGAAAGGTATTATCTCAACATTCAAACCGGTTCTCGATGATAAGGATTTTGTCGTCGAAATTATCAAAACCGTTCGCGGAGAAGGTGGCTTGCAAAATCTTTTTGATGCCGACATAATCGTTTCAGGAGGCAGGGGAACAACCACCGACAGTTTAGGTTTGATGAAAGCACTTGCCGAAGCATTAAAAAGCCAGGGTGTAAATGCCGAATGGGCCTGCAGCCGTCCGGTAGTTGACGAAGGTATCACCGAATATGCCAGGCAGGTTGGACAAACTGGCAAAACTGTCCGCCCAAAAGTATATGTTGCCGTTGGTATTTCAGGTGCAATCCAGCACATTGCAGGGATGAAGGAATCGGGTAAGGTGATCGCAATTAACCATAATCCAAAAGCCAGTATCTTCAATAATGCAGACTTTGGAATTGTAGGTGAATACCAGGATATTCTGCCCGAACTGATCGAACGTGTCAAAGGTGGATTTACATTCGGAATTGAGCCTAAAAAATAATCAGTCTATCCTGTCAAAAAGCATATCATAATGTTATAGCAATTGTAGAGACGCACGGCTGTGCGTCTCTACTGTTTTATAATTTACATATTACAGGAAAACACACGACCGTGTGTTTGTACTAAATAATAGTTTATATTTTCAGGCAGACGCACTGCCGTGCGTCTCTACGATACTGGAAATACCCTATTTTTTAAATTGAAATAGCAAAGGAATTATTAAAATTGGATGCCGATCTTTTGATTTTAAAAGCCGCATAGCGGTAACCTATTTGTAGAAAAAAACAATGATATTTGGCTAAAAGCCGTATAACGTCGACCTCCCGATTGTCCATAAGCTATTTGGTATTGTTAACTAAAATTTGCCTATTGCATTGAATATTATAATGATAGTAATTTTGTAAATGAGGAAATGGGACTGCCCTAAAGTTATCCCCCTTAAAAAAAGGGGGACCAAGGGGGATTTCAGGATGGCAGAACTTTTAAATTTTCCTCCAGCGATTCTACAGCATAACTGATTTCACCAACAACATCATCGAGACGATGAACCATTTCTGCTTCTGAGAATCTTAAAACAAGATACCCATCCTTTTAAGTTCATTTTGCCTCTCCTCGTCTTTGACAGACTTTGCAAGGTGAGAGTTAACCAACAAATAGCCAGAGTTCTCCTGGTTTCCTCAGAGTTGCATTAAAATTGACCAGAGTAGAACAACAAATAGCCAGAGTTCTCCTGGTTTCCTCAGAGTTGCATTAAAATTGACCAGAGTAGAACAACAAAT
>CAIOOC010000757.1 GCA_903859795.1 uncultured Bacteroidia bacterium | reverse complement strand
GTCTCAATCAAAAGTCAAAGAGGTAATCGTCGTATTCAAAACCCATTTCGATATCGGTTATACCGACTGGGCAGATAATGTGGTGAATAATTATGCACACTCAACAATTACGGGTGCTTTGGATCTGATCGAAAAATCAAAACAGTTTCCAAAAGATCAGCAGTTTAAGTGGACAATCTCTGGCTGGCCTATGGAACAGATGATTTCAAAGTCGGAGCCTTCTGTAAAACCCAGAATTCAAAAGGCAATCAGGGAAGGAGACCTGCTGGTTCAGGCCATGCCATTAAGTTTTGAAACCGAGGCGCTTGATCTGGAACCTCTTGTACGGTCATTGTCATATTCCTCAAAGATAAACCGTGATGCAGGGTTGTCACTCCCCATCGATGCCAAACAAACCGATGTCCCCAGTCATTCATGGATTCTTCCTACTGTGCTTTCAAATGCCGGGATCAAATTTTTGCATATCGGATGCAATGCCGCCTCGATGTCACCGGACGTTCCTTTGCTCTTCTGGTGGGAAGGGCCTGATAAATCAAGGATCATGACCATGTATTACGGACCCTATTACGGAACAAGTCCGGCTCCGCCTAAAGATTGGAAATTCAATACCTGGCTGGCTATTGTGATGACAAACGATAATTCCGGTGTCCCTTCATTCAAGGATTATAAGGATGCTATCGATGATATTAAAAAGCAAAATCCGGGTGCAAAGATCAGGACGGGAAGGATGGGAGATTTTTATACATCTCTTATGAAGGAGAATCCGCAATTACCTGTCATCAGGGGCGATATGCCTGATACCTGGATTCACGGCTATATGTCAATGCCCAGAGAGGTGAAGTCGGGAAGAATTTTAAGTAAAGCGACTGCAAATCTTGAAGCATTAAATACGCTGACCGGAATCTGGGGGAGCCAGACCGAAAAACGATTGATGCCGGTTATTGACCAGGCAATGGAGCAAATCCACCTTTGGGATGAACACTCATTCGGGATGGCGATGAGTCATGGACTTGCCGGATATTGGGCCTACGGTGACGAATTTGAAAATCTCAGGGCAAAAGGGTATTATGAGCCGATCGAATATTCGTGGAAAGAGAAGGGAAATCACATCAACCTGGCTTCAAAACTGATCGATCCGGCATTTAGCCGTGAAATCAGGGGTCTTGCAGCTTCTGTTAATATTTCCGGTGAGCGCATCGTTGTTTATAATCCGCTTCCCTGGGAGAGAAGTGAATTGGTGACAATTCAAACCACTGAGCCCCTTAAGAGGACATTAAAAAACAACACAACTGGTGAGACTGTCCCAATCTTTAGAAACCATAATATCGTTCAGTTTCTGGCAAACCATATTCCTGCAATGGGGTATACAACTTATGTTCCTGTCGCCGATGCTTCAGAACCCAATAGACAAACACTTCTTTGCGATACTAAATACGGGATTATCGAGAATCAATATTTCCGCCTGGTTTTTGATTCCAAAAATGGAACCATCAAGTCGATGACTGATAAAAAATCGGGACGTGAAGCCGTTAATCCAAATGCAGATTTTCAGTTTGGTCAATATGTTTATGAACGGTTCGGCAAGATAAATACCGACAAATATGCCAAAGATTATATTAAGGGTGGCTACGACTGGGCATACCCCGAACTTGGACGGATCAACCTTACCAATGACCCATATCGGCGTGCATCAGGTAAGGATGTCAGGGTTGAGTTCATAAATGATACCGTCTCGGTTTCTGCAGTGATGCATTTTGCTGCGGATGCCGATTTGAAACACACCTATTCGCTGACTTTCAGATTGACCGAAAATAATCCGATGGTTGAACTGATCTGGAGCATTAATGGAAAGCCGGCAGACCCCTGGCCCGAGGGTGGATGGATCAGCTTCCCGTTTAATATTGACAAACCTCAATTTAAGCTGGGACGACTTGGTGCCGTTGTGGATCCTGCAACAGATTTTATCAAAGGTTCAAATATGGATTATTGTTTCCTGAACTCCGGAATGGCGGTTCTGGATTCAAAAAACCGGGGATTTGGAATCATGTCACCCGATGTGCCGGGTATCAGCCTTGATCGGCCTGGTCTCTGGTCGTATTCTCCGACATTCGTACCACAAAAGGCCAATGTATTTTTCAATCTTTACAACAACCAGTGGAGTACGAATTTTACTGAATGGGTTGAGGGTTCATGGAATGCCCGTTTTTATGTCTGGAGCATAGATAGCTATTTAAATGCTCCTTCAATAGTGACTCCATCGGAAGAACTTAGGAATCCGTTGATGGCTGCACTGGCAAGTGGTAAGGCAGGTAAGTTGCCTGTTACAAGTCATGGAATCAGTATTTCAGAGAAAGGCATACTGATCACCGCATTTGGGAAAAACCGGGATGGTGCCGGCGACCTGATCCGTCTTTGGGAACAAAATGGAGTAAATACCAGGTGTCTAGTTACATTACCAAAGGAGAGCCTCTATAAAACAGCTCAGCCCTGTAATTTAAGAGGGGAGAAGCTTGGAAATTCAATCCAGGTTAACGGTCATTCTTTTGAAGCAGAATTAAATGCCTATCAGCCGGCTTCGTTTATTTTATATAAGTAATTCGAGTACAATAGGCTATTAGACCATTAGGTTTTGTAGACAATAAAATGAAATTTTAAATATTAAGCATTCACCATTAAGCATTTACCATTTACTATTAACCATTTTTCTCATGGCAAATAAACTACAAATAATTGGACTGATTTTAGCACTTTTCATTTCGTGCTCACCAAGGCAGACTTTAATTAAAAGCCCTGAACGTCTGGCTGATATTCAAAAGATGTTAACTGTTCAGAAAGAGCTTACTTCGAAGAGTCTTCTGCCACTCTGGGATTTTTTAAATCAACCACTTCCCGAGGCTGAAAAGCAGGGCATGGAATTTTTATATGCTTACATGCCATTGAGCGACCTGGCTGACTATAAACCCGATTTCTTCCTGAAAAATGTTCAGTATAGTTTAAAGGCAAGGGACGAGATGCCATGGGGAAAAACTATTCCTGAAGAGGAATTCCTCCACTTCGTTCTTCCGTTGCGTGTGAATAACGAAAATCTCGATAATTTCAGGGAAGTGATGTATCCCGAGATTAAGACCCGGATTAATGGGCTTGGAATGAAAGAAGCTGCGCTTGAGATTAATCACTGGTGTCATGAAAAAGTGAATTACAGGGGAACGGATTCACGTACAAGTGCTCCGCTGAGTGCAGTAAAGAAGTCATTCGGACGATGCGGTGAAGAATCAACCTTTGCAGTTACTGCGCTGCGTACTGCAGGGATTCCGGCGCGCCAGGTCTATACCCCGCGCTGGGCGCACTCTGATGATAATCATGCATGGGTTGAGGTATGGATTGATGGAAAATGGAACTATCTGGGTGCATGCGAACCCGACGTCGACCTCAACATGGGTTGGTTCAGTGAACCGTCGCGACGTACCATGCTGGTGCATACCCGTGCTTACGGACGCTATTTTGGAAAAGAAGATCTGGTTATTGCCGCTGATCGCTTTTCAGAACTAAACCTGACCTCCAATTATGCTACTGTCAAAAAGATTACAATATCAGTAAAAGAGAGTGACGGAACCCCTGCCGACAGTGCCAAAGTGGAATATCAGCTTTATAACTATGCCGAATATTACCCTATAGCAACAGGTTTTACCAGAAAAAACGGTGCTGCCAGTCTCACCACAGGGATGGGGGATCTGATCATTTGGGCATCGAAAAATGGAAAATTTGCCTACCAGAGATTTTCAGTCCCTGAGAAGGATACTTTAAATCTGGTTCTGAACCAGACTGTTCCTTTCAATAAAAGCGAATCTTTCGATTTTATACCACCCCATGCTGCAAAAGTAATTTCGAATGTTACTGAACAGGCTGTTAAGGAAAATACCCGAAGGCTCTCCTTTGAAGATTCAATCCGCGGAGCTTATCAGAAGACATTTAAGGATTCGGCGTGGGTTGCCGGGTTTGCAAAAAAGACAAATCTTCCCTTTGATACAATCTCCCGATTCTTTAAATTAAGCTATGGAAATTGGGATCAGCTTGCAGAATATCTGGAGAAGAATGGACCCAAATATAGAAGTACAATGCTCGACCTGCTTATTCAAATATCGGATAAAGATTTCAGCGATACACCGGAATCTGTTTTGACCGATCACCTGGTTCAGACAGCGAATTCGGGCGGGCAGCGAATCGGAATTTCCACGGAGATTTTTACCCGTTATGTCCTTTCGCCCCGCATTGGTCTTGAAAAACTTACACCCTGGCGAAGTTTCCTGAGTAAGGCGATGGGCCAATATCTGGCAAAAGAGGGCAGGACAGATATCGCTGTAATTACAAGGTCGATTCGTGAAAATATCAGGGTTAATACAATTGCCAACAACCATTCGCGTACACCCCTTTCACCGATTGGGGTGTTCAATCTCAGGGTCGCTGATCCCTCATCAAGAGATATTTTCTTTGTTGCCGTATGTCGTACATTTGGGATCCCGGCGCGTCTTAATCCTGAAACACAGCAACCCGAATATTTTAAGGATGGAGAATGGTTCCGCGCAGGTTTTGAGGCAGAAGCGGTTATTCAACCTGAAAAGGGCAAACTTCTTTTGACAGACAAAGGAAATGCAGTCCCACCCCAATATGCACTTCATTTTACAATCGCAATTCTAAAAGATGGGTTTTACAAAACACTCGAATTTCCGGAAGGGAAAATTCTGACAGATTCCAAAGAACCTATTCTTCTGGAGACTGGCAGTTACGCACTCATTACGGGCAACCGCCTTCAGGACGGATCAGTACTAAGCAG
>CAIOOC010000756.1 GCA_903859795.1 uncultured Bacteroidia bacterium | reverse complement strand
CTATCAGGCCGCGACGGTTTCTCCTATGCAACGTGAAATATACAGTGTAAGTTTCGATCCCAAGAAAAAAATACCACTTAAAACACAAAAGCTCTCGGACCAAACGGGAACAAATACTGCCGAATTCAGCAGTAATTACAAGTATTTCATAAATAATTATTCAAACCTTACCACCCCTTTACGGGTCACGTTGAACGAGATTTCAGGAAAACAACTCAGGGTACTGAAGGAAAACAATGAATTGAAATCTGCAATCGCAGAAAAGAAAATTCCGCTTAAGGAGTTTTTCACCTTCAAAAACGAGGAGGGTACTGAACTTAACGGTTGGATGATCAAGCCTAATGGTTTTAACCCCGGAACAAAATATCCGGTTATTATGACACAATACAGCGGACCAAATTCACAGCAGGTACTCGACTATTTCGGAATTGGATGGGAAAATTATCTCGCTGCCAACGGCTATGTCGCAGTTTGTGTGGATCCCCGGGGAACAGGAGCAAGAGGCGAGGATTTCCGCAAATGTACTTATGGTCAGTTAGGAAAATATGAGTCTGACGATCAGATTGCAGCAGCCAAATATCTCGCCGGGCTTCCGTATGTCGATGGCAAGAATATAGCTATCTGGGGGTGGAGCTATGGTGGATTCATGTCTGCGTTATGTCTTGCCAAAGGAGGAGAGGTTTTTAAGGCTGGAATCGCTGTTGCTCCTGTAACAAATCAGCGGTTTTATGATACAGTCTACAGTGAACGTTATATGGGATTGCCAAGCCAGAACCCTGAAGGGTACGATCAGAACTCACCCATCACACTGGCTGCTGGGATCAAAGGGCGACTCCTGCTGGTTCATGGAACGGCTGATGACAATGTCCACTATCAGAATACCGCTGAATTCGCAGAGGCAATGGTCCAGTCAGGTGTACAGTTCCAGATGATGTCGTATACCAACCGGAATCATGGTATCAGGGGTGGGAAAACAACGATGCACCTCTATACAATGTTTGATAGTTTTTTAAAGGAGAATCTGAAGTAACCCGGCATTTTAAGTTATTGCGGATAAGCAGCTGCAACTGGCGACTGGCATCTGGCAATTGGCTTTGATTAATTAAGAATTTTTGATTTTTCATTAGGAATAATTTAATTTGGAGTAATGTCTGCCAGCTGCTAATTGCAAGTCGCCAGACACTGTATTTAAATTTTATCGGGGGAAATAATAGCCGCAGAAATAAAATAAAAAACCTTTCAATCCCTTTGGCTATTCTTAAATTCGGTCTATATTTGCACCTCATTATCACGCCCAGATGGTGAAATTGGTAGACACGCTAGTTTCAGGGACTAGTGACCGCAAGGTTGTGCAAGTTCGAGTCTTGTTCTGGGCACCACAAAACGACAATACCCGCTGATTATCAGTGGGTATTTTTGTTTATCGGAAAAAATGTGGCGATTTGGGGGAAATCGGTCCTGTCGTGATATTAACCGAAACCGGAAAAGTCAATTATCTCATTGAACAAATTACCTACATTTGCAGTGAATCGGGATTTTAAAAGTTGGTTATTATGCGTTTAAAACTTTTGTCGTGTAAAGTATTGCAGCGTGAGATTAGCCTGCTTATGGCCCAAAGCGGGCATTTTATTGATGTGACTTATATCAGACAGGATTTTCACAATACACCGCAATTACTGAATACTTTTTTGCAGGAGGAGATTAACAAACTGGATGGAGGATCCGATAATTATACCTGTGCCGAACCCTTTGATGCCATATTGCTGGGTTATGGACTGTGCAGCAACGCAGTAACAGGACTTAAATCTGCCCGCTACAGGATGGTCATCCCCAAGGCTCACGATTGCATCACTTTCCTGCTCGGTTCGCGTGAGGCTTATGATGACCATTTCAATAATAATCCCGGGACATATTGGTATAGCACCGGGTGGGTAGAAAATGTAAAGATGCCGAGCAAAACCCGACTGGAAGAGATACGCGCAGAATATATCGAAACCTACGGTGAAGAGAATGCCCAATTCCTGATGGAGATGGAGCACAATTGGGTAAAAGATTACCATACAGCAGGTTTTATCCACTGGAAGGGAATAAATTCGGACTATGCCCGGCTTTTTACAAAAGAAAGCGCCCTATCATTAAAATGGGATTACCGGCAATACGAGGGTACTTCAGGATATCTGGAGAACTTCCTCAACGGATCATGGGACACGGACAATTTTCTGATTCTGGAACCCGGACAAACGGCAGAACAATCCTATACCGAACAGGTTATCAAGATAAAACAGTAAATGTTAATTACCCGGCTGCCAAAAGGAAATGCGCAACCTTAATGCGGTTTATTTATGCTTCTTTTTATGGCTCACCGTTTTATAGGTCTTTGTATGGTGGACCGGTGCAGCTCCGCCGAAAGCCTTTTCGATTGCCACCTCGGTTAGTGGTTCCATTACATTATATCCGGCTTCATTGGGATGAACACCATCTTTGGAATATTCTGTCTTTAACCCATTCCGTTCATCTACCATAGCTGAAAAGAAGTCAAGGTATATCGATCCGCTCTTATCTGCATATGATTTTATAAGCTTGTTCAAAGCGATGATTTTTGGCGCCGGTTCAAGTCCCGGTTTCCATGGATAATCGTAAACCGGAAGAACAGAGCACAGAACAACCTTAATATCATTGGCTTTGGCTAACTGAGCCATAGAAATAATATTATCTTCGATCATTTCGAGTGTTGACGGGCCTGTGTTACCTGCAATATCGTTTGTTCCAGCTAAAATAACAACTACTCTCGGCTTAAGCTTAATGACATCTGCCCTAAACCGAACCAGCATCTGAGGAGTGGTTTGTCCGCTGATCCCACGGTTAATGTAAAATTTCCCGGCGAAAAACTGAGGATGAATATTGACCCACCCCTCGGTAATTGAGTTTCCCATAAACACTACACGCCTTTCATTTGGTGTAGGCAATACCTGGTTTGCATTTTCGGCTTTAAACCTGTTCAGGTTTGCCCAGTCCTGTGCAAACGAAAACTGCACAGTGATTATTGATAATACTACAATTGTTAACGTTAGTTTTAATCTTCTCATCGTTATCGTATAAATTATTTTAGTTTTTCCAGTCTCAAAAATATCACAATTTAATTTAGCGAAACACACAATTTTCGTAAAGTTTTACTCTTTGCCACCAACTTTCCGTTATTGAAAATCCGTAGACCCTTTCCTTTAGAATACTTTTCACCATCCCGGTCCCACAGGATTGTAATCAGATGCCCCTTATACAGGATATTATCGAGGCAGAACCAATTCCACGAATCGGGGACCAGCGGATTAACAGTTAGTTCGTTATCGATGGACGGACGAAGACCTACAAGGCCGGTAATAATAATGTCGTTATAGGTCGAGTGATTGTAGTAAATTCCGCGTTCGCTGAACCCCCGGTTATGTTTCTGAACCTCCATCCTTGTGCGTGCAAGCCAGTCGCCGGTAAAGGGATTCAGATTCTCGTCAATCCACAACTGATCAGTGACAATTGTCTCTCCCACAGGGGGAATCTGCCGGAACCGGTGTGATTTGGTATAGATTTTCAGCGTTTCGAAGAAATTCTGTTTGGTGATCACATCTTGCGGATAATCATTCAGCACATTGGCCAGTGCGGTTAAGGTCTGGGCAGTAGCAAAGGGCCAGCTTGGGCCGTTCCACTGACATTCATGCCCTTCATAGCTCAGCTTAAATCCGGGGTGGCGCTGCTCTGCCGTGGTTGGTCCGAAGGGAGCATAAAAACCCTTGGGATCCATGAGTTGTGACCAGGCTTTTTCATATCCTTTATTTTTAGGAACCAGTTCATGATACCAGGGGATAAAGCCCAATAATTCACGTGCAGAGCTCAGTGAGTCAGTTCCTTTTGGCATCACCTTGAAGAAAAAATCCTTCTTGTCCCAAAGCTTTTCGAGCGTCAACCGTCGTATTTTTTCCGCTTCTGCTGAAAATTGATCCGCAAGGGTCAGGTCGCCTTTCATCCGTGCAATTGTGGCAATTGCACGGGCGTTCGCAAACATATAGGTGTTTATCGTTGGTCGCCTGCCTGTCCCTCCGATTGCTACCTCCATCCCATCCTGTCCGTCTTCCTGCCAGAACAGACCGCCGGGATCGCGGCGCCGTTTTTCCCACTCTCTGAAATTCGTGACAAGATCAGGCAGCACATTAAACAGCAATGAGTCATCAGGATGAACCATCTGAAGCTGAAGGTAACTGTCGGCAATCCAGAAGCTGTAATGATATGGATCGCCACCTTTGCGGAGCCAGAACTCACCATAATCCCGCATGATTTTTGGATTGTGAAGCCATCGCCCTTCCCTGAAATGGTGTCCTGCAGGGCAGGGAATAGTGTTATACTTTCCTGCCCAGGCAACATTGGGCATAAATTCGGTAATAATATATCCGTCGGACGTTTTCTTGATATGTTTCCGGAAGGTCCACCAGCGGTAGTAATAGACCTCTTCGACATCCTGATCGGGGCATTCAAAAAAGGGGATATTTGCTTCGAGAAAGTTCCAGGTTTCACCGTTCGGGATCATTGTTGTCCCCGGAACAGCATTGAAATGGAGATCAAGAGTGTCCTGCAGGTTGAATTTTTCGATATAGTGTTTAAAGTTTGATTTCTTTAGGATCAGCTCTTCTGAACTTTGTGAAAAAGCGAAATGGAAGCCAAATACAAATAACAATAATATTAAATTATACTGACATAGAAGAGTCCTAAAAAAATCAACTAAAAATTGCCACCAAATCTCAAAAACACCAAATTTCACCAAAAATCCGGGGAATTTGTTTGGGACTGAAATATTGTAGTTATTCAACATCTCAAGGTAGATAAAAATCAAACGGTTCGTCGCGGTCGCAAGTGATTTTGTTATCAGTAAGTTTCAGCTCAGCCACCTGGATCGACGAACGTCTCAGATTGTATGGAAGGACATCATTTGATTCGTTGGGTGCATCCAAATGTGTTTTACGTCCCGGATGTGTAAAATAGAAGATATAAGCCTTTTCATTCACAACAATTACATCGGCATGAGCACCAGACGGCTGATCTTCGTTTCTTTTGCTCCCTTTATCGAGTATCACACTGTTAAAGATCCATGAGTCGCAATCGTCTGAAGAATAAACCGCCAGTCCGGCCCACTGATCCACGACCATCCAGTATTTATCCTTAAACCGGAAGACTTTCGGCCCTTCATGCGCACGGTCGGAAACGGCAGCTTTTTGCTGCATGGTCCAGTGATAAAGATCCGGGCTTTCGGCAGTCATGCTGACACTTCCCTGCGTTTCGTCCTTATACCACATGCGCCATTTCCCATCAGGAAGGTGAAAGACACAGGCGTCGATTACAGAAACGGAGGATAGCGGCAGCTGACTTTCAAATTTCCAGTCCCACATATCCTTACTCGAGTAATGCATGATATGCTTATCTCCTCCCCAGTGATTTCTGACACCCTGAATATAGGCAACATACATGTGATAAACACCCTTCTCAAATACAACCTCAGGGGCCCAGAAGGTATTTTGTCCCTTTTCTATCGACAGATCGAGCGCGCCACGATATACCCATGTTGCGCCATGATCGGAAGATGAGGCAACTCCTATATTTGAACCATAACAATACGAAACATCAGCTCCATCCTGATTTGCGCGCCGCTGGGTGTAGAGCATCCACCACGATTTTTCATTATGGTTGTAAATCACAGTAGGATCAGCAGCGCCATCGTAAACCGGACACCTGTAAAGCGGTGCAGGTGCAATGTGTATTGCTTGTGAATTGGCAATTAAACCACAGCCAAGAAAAACAAATGCAATTATATACCTAACTATCATATGCCTGGCAATTAATTCTTCATTCTTTCATTCGTTAATTCTTCATTTACCTGTGACTGTGGGAAATGAAGAAATTCGGAGGCGAGCAGCACCCATAGGAATCAGGATGATCTCCTCAACCTTGTCATCTTTAATCGCATTCTCATCTGGCAATACACCACATAATCCATACCGGTCGATTTTCCATGACGGGATTCGTTGACCTTTTGCGCGCACTTCGATCGGAACCGAACCCGTAGTAAATGGGAAATTATCCTGTGGCCAGATCTTCCTGCTTACTTTTAGATTTTGAAGTGGATTGAGACCGGTTAATTGGAGTGCATAATTCCAGGGTGATTCGGGATAGATCTCAAACGTTGGCCATTGGGTTGCATTTGCCCCCTGCTGCCATTTTGAATCACCGATTGCGGTAGCCTTACTATCGAGTTTTTCGTAACGTTCGGCAATTTTAAGCGAAAATGTCAATGGGCCGTAATTCACCGAAACACTTTTTTTATTCACTTCCCATTGCCGAAGAGAGAGTTCCATCGGAAGGTCAAGCGTAATCATATCCCCGTTATTCCATGTCCTTTGAATCATTGCATATTTTCCGGCAGCAGGTTTTTCAGGTTCTACGACGCCGTTTATTTTGATGGATCCATTTTTGCACCATACTGGAATGCGCAAATAGAGCGGGAAAGCAACCTCCCCATTTGTATTTATTGTGAATCTGACCGACTCCTCAAACGGATAGTTTGTCTTTTCTTTAATGGTTACTTGCTTATTGTCTGCAACTTTCATATTTGCCGTGCAAGCTCCGTAGAGTGCGAATGCAACACCGTTATCAGGAGTTGCCAGCGCCAGATGCTCCACAAAATAAGGCCATCCCTGTGAGTGATTATGTTGGCAGCAACGGCTGCTGAACGGGTTCATCGCCAAAAAGGGGCCTGAGTTTTCAATTCCGGGACTATGATTTTTTGAGTCACTGATCACCTCATTCGGACAGGTTATATAGCGCAGTCCTTTAAAGTCAGGAAGTACAGCAGCCGGATAGGAATTAAAGGCAACATCTTCGGCATGTTCAGCCCAGAAAGGATCACCCGTTATTCGCAGCATAATTTCATCTGAGGCCATCTGCTCTACAAAGCCGCAAGTTTCTGTCCCCTGTCGCGGATCGATATATCCCATACGTGCATTCTCGTCAGCCCCATACATTCCGCCGGGAACCTGTCCAAAAATACGGCGAATCAGATTGAAGCCGTTATACGACGCCTGTTCCATCACTTTATCTCCCGTTTGCATCGAATATATCGCAGGCTCTCTGAAACACTGGGCTACATTGACATTATGCCAGTTGGGAAGTTTTGAATCATTGGTCCAGTCGGCTGTATTGCGGTGGATTTTATTTCCAAGTTCCAATAGAAAAGAATCGCCCGTGATATTGTATAACCAGTAAACACTGAGCAGATTATCGCCACCTCGACTGTTCTCCCAGTAATCTTTCAGAAAATCGGCCTCGGGCACATCAAGCTGCCACTTAAAATAATTGGTCATCAGCGAAATAACCCGTTTGTCTCCCGAAAACTCGTAGTACGACTGCAATGCCCAGAGCATTATCATGTTTGCCCACAAATCTTTTTTACCGTTCCGGATCGTCGTAGGTCCGAAATATCCGTCAGGTTTCTGACTTTTGAATACTGCTTCAATCCAGACTTTGGTCTCTGCAATCATTTTTGGATCATTGAGGATATAAGCGAGATTCCCGTATCCTTTGAGCCAGTAAGGCACCTCCTCCCAACCGTTCTGACCTCCTGAGTTAAGCCATGCGTTGTCTTTTTTCTCAAGCCAGGCGCTGATTTCGCCCAAATGTCCCGTCAGACCGTCACGTTGCAACTCCAGGTATTTCTTCAACCATCCTTCAGGTTTTATTGCCGTAACCGGCAGCTTAATAAAACGGAGCGGCTGAAGAGGCTTGCGATTGCTTACATAATTGACGTTTGTCGTGGCAACAGCAGGGCGATCAACAAATTTAATTCTGGAAGGTTTATCTCCTCCAAAAGCAAATATTGGACGACTTAGGCTCAAAATTAGTCCTGCAAAAAGTACAAGACGATTGAATTGATTGATTCTCATTTTTTCAGTCTTTCCCAAACCGGTTTAAGTTGCCAGGCTGTTATCCGGACATCGGCCATATCCTTTTTCCCGGAGATAATCAAATTCGCCGGACCCTTATCATTATTCACAAAACATTTGGCAATCTGAACGACACCATCATTTGCAAACAACTCGATTGAGGTTCGGTCAAGCACCAACCGAAGTTTTAGCTGGTTGTTAACCGGTGCGAGCGGAGCCTTAATCCCGGCCAGCTCAATTCTTCCCAAACCCGGATTATAGACTATTTTTTGGCTGAAGATTTCGGCTGTTAGAGTGGCGAGCGTATCAGATGGGTTTGACTTCAACGCGATCACCATTTCAATATCGAGCAAGTCACCCTTTAGTCCGGGAACCTTTATCGGGTTCTCCGTCCCCGAGAGTGTGGCCGAAAAGTCCGGGAACTTTGATATCCTCAACTTCTCAAGTTCTCTGGCAGGTTCCATAAAAAGGCGGATGCCGTCCGCAGTTGTGCGCAGGGTCATATTCCGCGGTACGGTAAACTGCTGGTTAAACGGCATTTTTGGGTATTCGCCACCTGCCATCCAGGAAAATTGAATTCGCCGGCCATCGGAGGCAGGAATATCACTGTACGATTGTGCCGCATAATCATTTCCACCATATTTTGTAGTGAAGGGACCACTCTCTTTTGTAAACTCCTTGCCGTTAAAACTTCCGATTAAATATTTTCCATCGCCACCCCAGAATACCCATCGCAGGTTTTGGTTGTTGCCGTCAACGGGTAACTCAAACATATCGGGACATTCGCTGCAACCAACATTTTTAATGTCGCAAACTTTTTCCCAATTAATCAGATTCGCGGAGGAGAACAACGCGTAATCCTGTCCGTCGAGATAAAGGGCCATCACCCAGTGACCGGCGTTTGGACTACCTGCATTTTTTTTATCACTATACCAGAAGACTTTGGGATCACGGTTCCCTCCAATCAAATGGGGAATCACCGGATTCCCGGGATAGTTGATCCAGGTCTTCCCCTGATCTAAAGAATAATTTAATGACTGACAAGCCTTCCCTTTGCCTCGATCAGCGTCAATTGAAGTATGAAATACTACGAGTGGCGGATTTGTAATGATTCCCTTTTTATCCTTAACAGGTTTAGTTTGCAAACCGGATGTATTGTTCCAGTCGACAAGGCCTGACCCGGAAAAAACGACTCCGTTTCTATCGGGCAACACGGCGTCAGAACCTTCGTTCCAATGGAGCAAATCCTTGCTGACAGCATGTCCCCAGGTCATATTTCCCCAGGCTGTACCCCACGGATTATGCTGAAAAAACAGGTGGTAGGTCCCTTTATAAAAAAACAGGCCGTTGGGATCATTTGTCCAGCCGCGACGCGGTGCAAAATGGAACTGTGGCCGGAGCTCTTCTTTGTAAACAAGTGATTCATCTGACATTAAATCCGAGGGTTTGATCATGTCGAGCCATTTTGACCCGGAGGTCACTTTTTCTGCAATAAGGGTCAGTTTTTTACCCATCCACTGTCCAACTTCAAGGGTCGCAAAAAAATCAGGGTTTTCAGGTGCAAGCTCAACTTCGAATTCATGTTGTTTCACCCCATCAATATTTACGGTTATCCAGGTCTTGGGGGCACCGGTTTTTACGGGAATGTGGACAAATTTCTTACTGATCTTACCGATCTCAAACGATTGAGAGATGGTTTGGGCTGAGACATCAGGCACAAGAAATACAATTCCTAATAAACACAGAAATAGAATGGTGGCGAATGATTTCATTTTTTTAGTTTTTCCCTTTAGGTAATGAAAATGATTCCGGTTGTCTTCCCAGTATTTTTTTTATCCGGCTCATATCAAACTTCTTGGTCCGGTTGTAGTTGTAAATTCCGTTTTGTTCCTGCTCCACATCGGTTAACTGGGTGTAACAGTAACCGGAAATATAATCCATACTTAAAATTACGTCGGTTAATTTTTCCAGCCTGTCGTAATACTCATCCAATGTTTTTGGTCCGTCGCCGTATCCCCAGGTATTATCCGCAAAGGCCTTGCCGGCGACCCACTTAATTCCGCCATACTCATCCAGAAAATAGGGCTGTCCTTCGTATGGAGCCTGTTTTGGGTTATTGTTGAAAACAGGCGAATCCTTGGATGGCGACAACTGTTTTCTTAATTCCTCCGGATTTTGTTCATAGTTATGTGCTGTGTACAAGTCCGTCATCACATGAAAGTAGCCGCTGGCATCATTAACCGGCCTGGTTGGATCGATCACTTTTGTTGTTGTAGCAGCATCAGAAACCATCCGGTTGTGCTGGACACCTCCGCCAGTCTCATTGAACGGAGACCACCCAATGATCGAAGGGTAACTTCTGTCCCGGAGAACAATTTCATTCCATTCACTCAGAAAATTGCGGGCCGATTCGATATCGTTATTTGAAATGCCCCAGCTGGAAGATTCTCCCCAGGTAAGGTAGCCCAATTTATCTGCCCAATAGTGAAACCGTTCTTCAAATACTTTTTGATGCAGGCGCGCCCCGTTGAATCCGGCATCCATTGAAAACTGGATATCCTGTTTCAGCGCCGCATCTGTTGGGGCGGTCCATATTCCGTCGGGATAAAATCCCTGATCCAAAACAAATCTCAGGTAAACAGGCTGATTGTTTAAATAAAGTTTGTCTCCTTCAATATGCACCTTTCGCATTCCTGCATATCCTTTGACTTCATCGGTGACTGCATTTTGCCTATCAACTACCTGATAAATAATATCGTATAAGAATGGAGATTCGGGCGACCATGTTTTTGGATTTTTAAGATTCACACTGCATGGAATATTATCGCCGGCAGCTATTTCCTGCTGGGCAACCAGTTTACTTCCTTCAAGCACCCTGATTCGTAACTTCATCCCCCGCTCCACGCCATAATACCGTGGCTGAAAGACAAATCTGGAGTTGTCGAGATCGGGTAAAACAAAACAATCTTTAATTCCGTTTTTGGCCACCGCTTCAAGCCAGACGGTTTGCCATATACCGGTGGTTCTGGTATAGCTACAACCTTCAGACTTCAGTGCAGAACACTGTTTTCCCCCCGGCTGCTGACCCGAGCGGGTATTATCCTTTACAGACAATACCAGGTTATGCGGCTTTCCTGCAGTGACATATTTTGTGATGTCGTAACTGAATGATGATGTTCCGCCCCAGTGACTGCCGACCAGTTTCCCGTCAATATACAAATCACTCTGATAGTCGACAGCTCCGAAATGCAGTATTACCCGTTTACCATTCCAGGCTTCCGGAACTTCAAACTTTCGCTGATACCACATCGCTTCGATAAAATCGGTGTATCCGACCCCCGACAATTTGCTTTCCGGACAAAAAGGGACCTGAATCTTGTCTTTAAATCCCTGGGATTCGGGAAAATTCTTTTCAAGTCCCGATTTACTGAAATCGAAAGTGTAGCTCCATTCGCCATTCATATTTATCCACGTTGCCCGTTCAAACTGCGGCCGGGGATATTCGGATCTGGGCACTGCTTGTGCAAGAGTCCTGTTTGAAAAGAATCCGGTGATCAGAACAATGAATAATAGACTAATTCGAAACATGCGATTTGTTTTCATAAAATAT
>CAIOOC010000755.1 GCA_903859795.1 uncultured Bacteroidia bacterium | reverse complement strand
CGTTATACTCCATTCTTATTTTAGCTGTTTTGTTGCCAATGTCTGTGAACAGGG
Organism: uncultured Bacteroidia bacterium; assembly: GCA_903859795.1. Taxonomy (GTDB): domain Bacteria; phylum Bacteroidota; class Bacteroidia; order Bacteroidales; family Prolixibacteraceae; genus JAAFHB01. The sequence goes on along the minus strand of CAIOOC010000755.1, from coordinate 2,013 downwards.
CATCAAGAAAGGGGACAACATCGTACCCTTTTCGCTTTTTGAATTCTCCGGCAAAATTTTTATTCCAGAGGTTTCCACTCAGGTGAAAGTCAAGTTCATCCGAAAAGAAGAAGTTCAGCCCTTGGCCCCCTTCACCCGGAAAGGCCTGCTCGAATTTCCCGAAAAAATGACAGTTATACGCTTTTCCGCTTGCCGGATTCATCGGATCAAACGATGGTACCTGTTTTTCGGGATAAACACAAAATATCCGCCACGATTCATTTCCAAAGTCATAGATTAAAGTCCCGTTTTTAACCTGTTTCATCAGATCCTTGCGGGAAGAGGTCTTTTCTTTATTTCCGTCAATCTTAAAGGCAGTTATATTTAACAGATTCCCCGGCACTTTTATAGATCCTGCCTTATTAAGTACCAGAAAGGTGCATTTAATCAATGAACCGTTCAGGTCGGGGTTCTCCTTTAAAGCCTCATCGAAGCTGAATCCCTGTCCTAACCCAAGGGTGTAGTCGCTCAGACTTACTGACATCCCTCGTTTTTTTGCTTCGGGGATAAACCATTTCAGTAATTTCCACCAGGCCCCGGAAAACAGGGGAGGCTTACTTGGCATCGAAAGACCGTAGGAGATTCCACCATTATCAGTGTGGCAGTAATTGATCTGCAGACTGGAAATCCCTTTATCTTTCAGCCGGTCGAGTTCCCAGGTCAGGTGCTCCCGGGTCAGGGTATCCCCAATCCACCAAAAAAAGGGAACGTCACCGTATCCTTTGGGCGGATTAATAAACCCGGGGAGGACATCCATTGAGGGGCTGCGGTCGGGCTGTCCGGTTGGACGGGAGTTTTGGGAATATAAATCTGAATAAATAAATAGTATGGCAAGAGATGGAAGTAGCCATTTCAGTGTTAGAATTTTGTTTTTCCGCATGACAAAATATTTTTTAAAGCCTGTCTCACTTGCTGCTTTAAACAGAAGGTTAAACGATCTGATCTGTTTAATTATTTTCGCTTAGTACATGACAAAAATTATAATGATCTGATATTGAATGACATATGTTAATAACTTGGTGATAACTTTAGCAAGATTATCAACATAAAACCCTGATATTTAGCATCATAGGAGAAAATCAACCACGAATGACTCCAGGATACATGAACACCAGGGTTGAGAGTAAAAATAGCATTTTATTCTCAACATTATCTCAACTATTCGGGAACAAAATGAATCTGGCCCGAATAAAGTTCTTTGGCTTATTTATCTGTGCTCTTTGCAGGGTTCAAACTGTTTGCTTTGAAAAACTGGCTGTCAGTTTCGATACAGATGTTAGGGTTGGTTCTTCTTTACGAAGAATACAACGGTTTATGTCTGACTATCTGTTAGATACTGATCTTATTGCCCGCTTTGTGTTCGCCTTGTTACCGCATAAGCCACCATATCGGCTGGCATTGGACAGAACCAATTGGAAGTTTGGAACGACAAACATCAATGTCTTGGTTCTTGCGGTTGTTTATCAAGGTGTAGCTTTCCCAATTTTGTTTAAGATGATGCCAAAATTTGGAAATTCATCCACCAGTGAGCGAATTGAACTGATGCAACGCTACATTGAATTGTTTGGAATTAACACGATTGATTGTCTGCTGGCTGACAGAGAGTTTGTTGGCAGTCATTGGTTGAATTACCTTAATTTCCATAAAATTAGATACCATATTCGTATTCGTGAGAATTTTTGGGTTGTTATTCCCAGAAATGGACATCTCGTTAAGGCTTCATGGTTATTCAACCACTTAAAGATCAATCAATGTGAGTTCCTTCCTGGAATAGTTTATGTCAATGGACAACTATGTTACTTGTCGGCTTCGAAGGTCAGGAACAAACAAGGAATACCTGAATTTCAGATCATTGTTTCATTCAACAAACCAGATGAGGCTCAGTCATTATACAAAGAACGTTGGCAAATAGAATCTGCATTTAAAGCACTGAAAACAAGCGGTTTTAATATTGAAGACACGCATTTGACAGAT
>CAIOOC010000754.1 GCA_903859795.1 uncultured Bacteroidia bacterium | reverse complement strand
GTAATCATATTGTTGGTTTTAATTGCTTGTGGTATTGTTTTTTTCTTCTCACATAAAAAAAATTTAAACTCCTCCGGAGATGCTAATAATTCTGCTGCAGTGATTAAAAGTTCTTTACTTCAACCTCTTGCCACTGATTTATACGTAGCTGATCAAAATAATAATCTAATTGAAATTTTTAGTTCTGGAGGTGCCCCTATGGGTAAATTTGGTAGTAAAGGTAGTGGTAATGGTCAATTTAATGGTCCTTCAGGGGTTGCTATTGCTTCTAATAGTAATGTGTATGTAACTGATTTTGGGAATAACCGAGTTGAAATTTTCAATTCTGGTGGTGGATATATCGGCCAGTTTGGTGGTTCAGGAGCTGGAAATGGAAAATTCAATGGCCCTTGGAATATAGCTTTTGCTCCCAATGGTAATTTATATGTAACTGATAGTGGTAATTACCGTATTCAAATATTTGATCAATCTGGCAAATTTATATCAACTTTTGGTTATGGAGTTCTAGATGGAAAAAAGATATTAGAAACCTGTTCTGCCTCTCAAACCTGCCAGACTGGGATTAAGGGTTCTAGTGATGGCCAGTTGAACGATCAGGTTCGTAGCATGGCTATTTCTCCTAAAACTGGCAATGTTTATTTAACAAATACTGGCAATAATCGGGTTGATATTTTTACTGCCTCTGGTGGATATGTTGGTAAGTTTAATAATTATATATATAAAGGAGTTACTTATAATACTTTTTCTCGTATGGCGGGTATTGGGGTTTCTTTCCTTTCTGATAATGTTTATTTGGTTGGTGAGAGTTATTGTACGATCTTTATCTATAATTCCTCTGGGAATTATCAAAATAAACAATTAGGAAATGGTTGTGGTACTGGCAGTGGGCAATTTGTAGCACCACTTTATATTACCAATAGCGCCCGCACAGGCAATTTTTATGTAGTTGATTATAATAATCGAGTTGAAATTTTTAATTCTTCTGGTAATAATATTGGGCAATTTACTAGTCCAATAGTGGGGAATAACGATTTTGCCTCTGCTGGAATTGCTGTAAAGTAATTAATCTTAAAAAGCTGAAGCAATAGAAAAATGAAAACTTCAATTTTTACAATATTTCTGATTATTATCCTGTTTCTAGGAAATATAATAAAAGTAAGTGCTTCAGATATTAAAGACCAAATAATAAATGTTGGGACGACAGTCCTCCCAGAAAAAAATGCGGAAGGGAATGTCCTCTATAAAGGAGATATTTATCATGTCTTTTTTCATAGTTTGATTGTTTATCCTAAGCTCGCTTTTAGCGATATCACGCGCAGTGAAGGATATAAGAATTGGATGGTCACAAGAGATGAATTTCAAAAGATGTTGCCTGAATTCTATAAAAACAATTTTATTTTAATTGATATAAATTTATTATACGAAGTAGATAAAACTAGTGGAACAGTTACCGAAAAAGCTCTCTATCTACCCCCAGGCAAAAAACCTCTGATTATTTCACTAGATGATCTTTCTTATTATAATTCACTAGTCTCACATGGCTTTGCAAGGAAACTTGTTTTTGATCAAAATGGAAATATTGGAACCGAGATTATTACAACAAATGGGAAAAAAGAAATAACTAGAGATGGAGACGTAGTGCCAATCTTGGATGACTTTGTCGCCCTGCATCCTGATTTTTCTTTTAATGGAGCGAAAGGAATAATCGCACTGACAGGATATCATGGGATATTAGGATATAGGACTAATTATATTAAATCATCAAATTATTTAAAGGATGTGCAGGCAGTTGAAAAAGTAATTGCGAAACTAAAATCAACTGGGTGGCGTTTTGCCAGCCATAGTTATTCGCACGACAAGGAATTTTCAACTGGAGTTATTCCACTCGCAAAATTAAAAAAAGATACTGAACTTTGGAATGAGCAAGTTCGACCACTAGTAGGCGATACAGATATTTTGGTCGGTCCATACGGACAAGTTTTTAGGCCGAATGATCCTCGTAGAGCTTACCTCATCTCGGCTGGTTTTAAAATGTTTTGTGGGGTAGGGATGGATTTATATATGCATTATTTCCCAAATTCTATAACGATGGATAGGGCTGATATCGACGGTTATCGGCTGACCCATAACGCAAATATGTTAAAGAAAT
>CAIOOC010000753.1 GCA_903859795.1 uncultured Bacteroidia bacterium | reverse complement strand
TAGAAACTGTTAAGACCGACAATATAAATTTCAATAATGAAACAAGAATCACAAAATAATCCACGTGTTTTTATTTCATATTCATGGGACAATGAAGTCCATAAAAAATGGGTATTGAATTTAGCAAATCGTTTGAGCGCTGACGGTATTGATGTAATCTTAGACAGGTATTATTTAAACCCAGGGAAAAGTCTTCCTCATTTTGTAGAGTCGTCCATTGATTTAGCAAATAGAATAATAATCATTTTTACACCCAATTACAAACTAAAAGCTGATAAGCGAGCTGGTGGTGTTGGTTACGAGTATTCTATAATGAATGCAGAATTGTATGAAAATCAAACAGCAAATGAAAAAGTTATTCCAATCTTAAGGGCTGGAAACGTTAATGAAAGTGTTCCTACTTTCATGCAACAATTTATACTCATCGACATAAGAGAAGATAATAATTTTGAATCCAGTTATTTAGAATTGATTCGGGAAATTTATAATGAACCTGCCATTACAAAACCTAAACTTGGAGTAAAACCAATCTTTGAAGAACTTAATTCGGGAAAAGTGGAAAAAAAAGAACCAATTAACTTAAGTAATTGGAAATCCACAACGAACTATTCAACTCCCCAATGGACTGATTATGTAAAAATTCCCTTTACAAACTCTTACATTAAACGCATAAGATGCAATGTAATTCCAAATTCTGACTACTATAGATTTGGGTTCAAGCTATTTAGAAATGGCGGTAAAATATTTGGTGATGGAAGTATTCAATCTTTAGATAATAATTTGGTTATTCATGTAGGTAAGAATATTGCTGAAGATGAATTATTTATCACAACTTATCGAAATGGAATACGGCAAAGACCTAATAAATACACTGGCGAAAAAGCAATAAATAAAAAAATATCGATTGAGTTATTACTTGATGAAGAAAATGTCCTTCACTTCTTTCTAAATGATAAAGTTGTTCACAAGGTCATTATTAATAAAGAAATTCGAGAGCAAATATATATGATGGTTTGGGGGGATGAAAATGAATATGAGTTAAGTGTAGAAAACATTGAAATTGAATCTGTAAATGTATAAAATTGGAATTTTTAGCACATTTCCACCAACACAGTGTGGTATCGCCACTTATTCAAGTGACCTTATTCAGAATCTTAAACTTAATTCACCTGAATTAATAATTAAAGAATTCGAATTAACTCATTCACCTGAGAAAAATAATTCTATAAGTTCAGTTATAAGAAATCAACATTCGATTGACTATTATGATGCAATTGAATACATTAATACCTCAGACCTAAATTTGATTGATTTACAACATGAATTCAAAATATATGGAGCCCCTGATGGAGAGAATGTTAACATTTTATTGGAAAATATAAGAAAGCCAATAGTAACAACATTACACACTGTAAATCCAAATTTATCTAAGAAAAGAGGGCAAATATTTACAAACATTGTTAAGCGAAGTGAATTATTATTTTTGTTTTCGCATGAAGCTAAAGAATACATTCAGACAAAATTCAAGGCTAAATCATCAAAAATTGTAGTTATTCCGCATGGAACTCCTGAAATAAAATTTCAATTTCCAAAACAAAATAGCATAAGAAATAAATATTCAAGTGAATTGATATTTGTATCTTCTGGTCATATGCGTGATTCAAAAGGTTACGATATGGCAATAAAAGCTTTAGAAATTTTGCGTAAAGAAAATATTGATTTTCATTATTTTATAATTGGCGCAAATCATCCTGAGAATAGAGATGCGGAATTATATCGGAATCAGGTCATTAAAATTGTTGACGATTTAGGACTGCATAATAGAGTAACTTTTATCAAGGATTATTTAGCCCTTAATGATTTAGTTGATTATATACAATCAGCAGATGTTTGCCTCCTACCATATACAAGAAAAGAACAAAGTTCTAGTGGAGTTTTGGCATTAATGTTAGCCTGTGGACGACCAATAGTATCGACACCTTTTCAATACGCGATTTCAAATATATCTGATAAATCAGGTGTCATATCAGAAACATTTCACGAAAATGATTTTGCAAATGCTATTAATCTTTTGATTAACGAAAAACACAGATGGGAGAAAATGATGCGTTACAATTATAATATTGGAAAATCATGGAGTTGGAGAAATGTGGCAAAAATATATATGTTAAGCTATGATAAAATAACGAAAAATGACAAATTATTAAAAGGCAGCATTTAACAAATGTTAAGGGCAACCATAAGGAGACAGTACGAACTTGAAACTATATGTAAGAAATTAACTTTGATAAACGAAATACGAAACAATGGACAATCTTTTTAGAACACTTTCGGATTACTACAACAGCCCCGACTTCAGGAAATTTCAAAACACTTTTGCTAAAGATGTTTATGAAACACTAGGAACTTCATACGCCAATGCTGAAGGTGAAGTGAAAATGGTTACTGATATGTGCAACAAAATTAACGGACAGTCATACCAGAAATTGAAATTTCACTCAAAAAAAATTCACGGCAGTCGTTCATTTGTTGAGTTCAGTAACCAAGATAAGCCAACTACAAAAGAGCTTGCAGACATGGTTATCATTTCAGTTGTGACCCAGGACAAAGAAATTGTTTACGAGAAGACCGCCTTTATTCAAAACAAAAAGGAAGACACAGATAGCAACTGGAAAATTGACCAAGACCAACTTTATTTACTTCACAACTTCCCGACATTCAAAGGGACGAAAGGAATTTTTAGAAAGAACTATAAAGACGAGGTAGTTTTTCTAAATCATTCTCAGACATTAGGTAACTATGGATTGTTTCAAAGTCCTGGAGAGATGGTTTTACTAAACGCTTTGACAGTCTATAAATTGCAGCAAGGCGACAAAATATCTCTTAGCGATATTAGAAAATTTGCAAGCAATAATTTTCAAGACAGTTCTGCATGGCAATTTTCTATGATTGATGATTTGTTTATGCACGATATGTTTTATAGATACTTTAAACACTTCCCCAAATACGGTTTCCCATTTTTGAATTTACCATTCCTAAACAACAGCACAGTTTCTTTCAACATCCATGAAATAATCCGTAACTGGACATTGTTTAATATAGGTGAGGTTGTAAGTGTTTACGGAAACACAATTGACAGGGACCTTTCTAATTTCACACGTAACTTATTGAGAGAAACAGGACTGGCAAATATCATCAACCTGAACATTGATGGACAGGAAATTCAAAATAATATTGTCGTATTAGTTGCACATCTTAATCTTGATGAAAAAGAATGACCAAAATAACGAACTATTGAAAACATTTAAACCAATCTAATTATGAGCTTTGGACATGCACTTTATTACCCACACATTAACCTTACAAATAAAAATTGGGTTAAACATGCTTTACTCTTTTGGGACAACATTTCAAGAATAGTTCCACAATCTGTCGAACCTTCAGACGGAGAAGATATTATCAAAATAAAGTATGAATCTGGCTTTATTAAGGATTATCGTCCTGAAAGATGGGATACTTCACATGCGTTTCAAGAATTTACTAGAGAATTAAGACCAATAATTGAATCAGACCATTTCTTCCATGACAGGTTTTTTGAACGAGAACGTCATCGAAGAAATTATGAAAGGGATTATCATGATAGAAGACGTTTCTTTTCGGAAATGGTGCAAACAAGTGGGACATATATCCATGTTGAGAAAATGGAACCAAGACTTAAAGAATATTTATTTGAGTTAGGATTAGCCGTTCCTGGCCAATATGAGTGGGAGGACTGGGTGAAAATTGATAATGAAATTGGTTTGCTTTACATGACTTACTTTGCTAAAAGTATTTCTAAAAACAAATCATTGCCAATCGTAACAGATGTTGAGCAATCATTTTCAGCCTCGCTTTACTTTGAATCTCCAATTAATTCAGACTATAATAATCAATTTGAATATAAACTTGGTAACTTGCTTATTGAAACCATTGTGCCTAAAAACATTAACGATGTGCCTCTTGATAAGATACTTGATATTCGCAGAAAGTATGATGGTGAAAGAACTGCCTTTTTTAATGAAGTTTCCAATTTATCAAATTCAATAATTGGACTTGACAGCGGAAGTGCATTAAAGGATGCATTAAATCATCATTCAAAAATAATTCTTAGAGAAACTAAGCATTTAGAACAACTTTACAATACTCATAAAATAGAAACCGCGAGCAAATTTTTAAGCATTTCACTACCGACTACTATTGCTTCCTTGACAGAATACGTTCCAAATGAGGCTAAGCCCTTTGTTATGGCTGGTGGGCTTATATTTGGGTTGGTCTTAGGAGCAAATGCAGTAAAGAAAGAAAAAC
>CAIOOC010000752.1 GCA_903859795.1 uncultured Bacteroidia bacterium | reverse complement strand
TTCTGAAGGTCGGTAATCGTTCCCTGAAACATCAATTCCCCCATGTTCAGAATGCCAATGTGCGTTGATAGTTTCTCAATTTCAGATAAAAGGTGACTAGACAAGAATATAGTCGTCCCTAGTTCTTTATTAATATGTATAAGTAATTCCCGTATTTCAACTATCCCGTTAGGATCTAATCCATTTACAGGTTCATCCAATATCAACAATTCAGGATCAGCAATGAGTGCAATTGCCAGCCCAAGCCGTTGCTTCATTCCTAAGGAATAGGTGCCGACATATTTCTTCGCAGCATTCGACAATTTTACGAGTTCCAGAACCTCTCCTACTTTTTTTCTGTTCACTTTCCGAATAGAACGCGTAATTTCCAAATTGTCAATACCCGAAAGGTGTTCATATAGAGAAGGTTGTTCAATCAATGATCCGATTTTGGCGAATACTTCCAACCTGTTTCCATTAAATTTCCTGCCAAATAGCTTAACTGAATTGTCAGGAGCATTTAATAAACCTAGCAATAACCTGATTGTTGTCGTCTTCCCAGCACCATTGGGTCCTAAAAAACCATAAATAGAACCTTTTCCCACTTTTAAATTGATGTTATTGAGTACCCGTTCATTTTTGTTGAAGCCAAATCCCAGGTTTTGTGTTTCAATAATCAGCTCATTTGTTTTGTCCATAATCAATGATGTAATTATTTTTTAGATCATTTTCTTTGCGAATATGCTATATAATTCAGGCAAAATATAATGATTTGGACAGACACTAATTAAATCATGTTGAAATGTGGAATATTCAATTCAAAAAAAAAGTAAACTTCAAATAATGATTGATATATTGCAATACAGATCAGATTTTTAAATTTTTTCAATGATAAATTATTTATGGAAGAAAAAAAGCTGCAAAACATAGCAGAGAAGATATTTGGAAGTAAAGTACTGATACATGTATTCTTCATCTTATTTATTCTTTTGCTATTATTCCTGATCGCAATCATTAGCGGACTTCCTTCTTCACGGATTTTAAGAGTTATTATGATCGGCGTATTTCTTTTAACTTGCATTTATACTGGGAGATGGATCAGCAGAAGGTGGTTACTATCTAACAAGCTGATTAAGTCCGCTATATACGGGACGGTCACAATCATTGGTTTATCTGTTATTGGCATTATCGGGTCACTATTTATCCCAAACAAACTGAGCCCATCATTGGTATTGACTGTTTTCTATTTTGTTCTTTTGTTTTTTTCACTAGGGATGTTACTCTCTATCGGACGAACTACGATCATTCGTCAAATAAATGAAGCCATGATAACACAGGAACACAAGGAGAGTGAATTACAATTGTTAAGGTCACAATTGAGTCCGCACTTTCTTTTCAATGTTTTGAATAGTTTGTATGGCCTTTCTTTGGCACAGGATAAAAAGGTACCTGTATTGTTGCTAAAACTGTCCGATTTGTTGAGGTATTCCATATACGGAGCAAAACCAGACTTTGTGCCTTTAACCAGCGAAACGGAGTACATTGAAAACTACATTGAACTTGAAAAAATCAGGATTGGCGATAAGCTTTTACTTGAACTCAATATTCAGAAAACGAATATTGAAAGTATTAAAATTGCCCCGATGCTGTTGATTATCTTTATTGAGAATGCCTTTAAGCATTCAAAAAACACCTTGCTTCCAAAGATCCGGATAAAGATAGATCTGCAGATAATTGACAACTACCTGGTTTTTAAGGTTGAAAACAGTTGTGCCGATAATAATGATGGACGTAAAAGTGATGAAGACTCAGGAATTGGGCTGGCTGTCACCTTAAAGCGACTTGATTTGTTATATCTTGGGAAATATTCCCTGGAAAATTCAAAGGAGAATAATTATTATCAAATAAAACTTCAACTCAGGATTAAATGAATGTATTTAATTGTCTTATTGTCGATGATGAACCAATAGCAAGGGACATAATTGTGAATTATTGCGCTAATATTCCTTTGCTGCATATTGTTTCAACCTGCGAAAATGCATTGGAAGCAAAAAGTTTTCTTCAGGATCATGCGGTTCAGATCATGTTTTTGGATATACACCTTCCTGTTTTGGATGGGATTAACTTTTTAAAAGTCCTGAAAAATCCTCCGCAGGTAATTTTCACGACAGCGTATAAGGACTACGCTATAAACGCTTTTGACCTGGATGCCTGCGATTACCTGGTTAAACCATTTTCGCTTGACCGGTTTATTGTGGCTGTTGATAAGGCCATCGATAATTTAAATGGTTTGAAGAAAATGGCCTTACCGAATAATACATCTAATGATAATTACCTCTTTATTAAAGCTGACGGGAGAATTTACAATATTAAATTCGATGAATTGTTATATGCTGAAGCAAAAGGTAATTATACGAGAATTATTACGACTACCCATGAGATTACTTCCAATATATCATTTACTAATTTTGAAAAGATGTTACCTCCAATTCTTTTCATCCGGGTTCATCGTTCATTTATAATTAATAAATCGAAGATA
>CAIOOC010000751.1 GCA_903859795.1 uncultured Bacteroidia bacterium | reverse complement strand
GTGTTTGGAAATAGTTGCTAAGTTTGTAGCTTTGTGGAAAGATTTTTTTAAAGATATGGAAACCAATTCCGGATTAATGAGCATGATTTATGAATTGAAGAAAAAGTGCTCGCAGGTAGATCAGCGATTAATGGATGATTTGAAGATTTCTCAATCGGAACTCCTTTTCTTTTCAGCACTCGACAATTGTCAGGGAATAAGCAGTCCTGAATTGGCCAGGAATATGGGACTCTCATTATCCCGGATCAGTAGAGTAGTGGATAAACTTGTAAACAATGGCTACCTGGATCGAAAGGCTGATGAAGTAGATCGAAGGGCCATAAGACTTTGTCTTACATCTAAAGGGAAAGCGATTCGGAATAAAATAGATAAAGTGAGAAATGAATGTGAGGAGAAACTGCTTGAAATCATCCCTTCATCAGAGATTCAACAATTTGAAAAATTATTTTCTGAAATGGTGCTCAGAATGTAAGCCCCTGTTTTAAATCAGTATAAACAACGGTTAGTCATATCCATTATTCATGGAATTCTTAAATTTGCAGTTCTACTATCCCGGTGTGTTGAGAGGCTAATTTTATTATTCAGGATATGATATGGAATGAGAGAATTGAATGTGCAACGCGTGATGAAATGCGGATCATTCAATCAGAACGGTTAAGTGAAACGGTCAAACGGATTTATCACAGCGTCCCTTATTATCGGAAGAAGATGCAGGATGCCGGACTTACCCCGAACGACATCGAAGATATTGACGACCTTCGAAAACTCCCCTTTACAACAAAGATAGACCTGCGCGATAATTACCCTTTTGGGCTGTTTACGGTCCCCATGAGTGAGATCGTTCGCCTCCATGCCTCATCAGGTACAACCGGAAAACCAACAGTGGTTGGCTATACCCGTAAGGATATTCAAATGTGGGCAGAAGTCGTAACCCGATCACTCTGCATGGCAGGAGTTCACCGGAATGATATCGTACAGATCGCCTATGGTTACGGCCTGTTCACCGGTGGACTGGGTCTTCATTATGGGACAGAAAACCTCGGAGCCTCAGTGATCCCGATTTCAGGTGGAAATACGACCAAACAGATCCAACTCATGGAGGATTTTGGCAGTTCGGTCCTTTGTTGCACCCCTTCCTATGCGCTAAATATTGCAGAGGTGATCAAAGAGATGAAGGTTGATATAAGTAAACTAAAACTTAGAGTGGGCATATTTGGTGCAGAACCATGGTCCGAAGCGATGCGCAAAGAGATTGAATCCAAACTGAAAATTAAAGCAATAGATATTTACGGACTTAGCGAGATTGTAGGGCCGGGGGTTTCGTGCGAATGTGAGGAACAGTGCGGAATGCATATCAATGAAGATCATTTTCTGCCCGAGGTAATCGATCCTGAAACACTGGAACCGGTTGCGCCGGGTGAGATCGGAGAGCTCGTTTTTTCAACTATCACAAAGGAGGGACTTCCCCTGTTAAGATACCGAACCCGTGACCTGACACGCCTTCATTATGAAGAGTGTGCTTGCGGCCGGACACTGGTTAGAATGGAAAAATGCAAAGGGCGCAGCGATGATATGCTGATCATCAGGGGTGTCAATGTATTCCCTTCACAGATTGAGACCGTACTTCTGAATATGAGTGAAGTTGAACCGCACTACCTGATTATTATTGACCGGGAAGGGACGCTGGATACGATGTCATTAATGGTCGAAGTGCAGGAGCAGTTTTTCTCGGATGAGATCAGGAAATTGCAGGAGTTACGAATTAAAATTACAAAACAGCTTGAGAGTGTGCTTGGCATATCTGTAAATGTAAAACTTGTGGAGCCAAAGACGATCGAGCGGACGGCAGGCAAAGCTAAAAGGGTTATCGATAACCGGTCAATTTAGAAATATGAGAAAGATCTTCTTTTTTGGGGAAGAAATCTAATACCTTTGGCTGGTGCAGAAGTTCTTTTGATAGTCAAAATTTTATAATAATCAGACAATTACAATTTGTTTGGGATGTGCCATAGGCACTTAATATGGGTAGAATAATAATTGGTGTAAGATATTTCGTGCCGTAAGGTACGAAATTTGATCCTACGAGGTATTTGCTACCCATCTTTGATCCCTGCCGGGATCTTAAATTTTATCAGTCAGGCGAAATTAAGTCATAAACACCAAAATTCAACGCCATGTTAATAAAGCAATTATCGGTTTTTCTGGAAAATAAATCGGGACGTTTGACAGAGGTTTCAAAGATCCTGGGTGACTGTGGAATCAATATGCTGGCATTTTCAGTTGCGGATACTTCCGAATTCGGTATCTTGCGACTCATTGTTTCTGATCCCGAGCGTGCCTGCAAGGTTTTACATGACAATGATTTTTCGGTTAACCTAACAGAGGTGGTATGTATGAACTGCCCCAATGAGCCCGGTGCATTAGCCAAAGCCTTACAGATTCTGTCGGACAATCAAATCACGATTGCTTATCTCTATGCCTTCTCAACGGGCGATTCAGCCAATGTTGTCCTGAAACCGGATCAACTGGAAGAGTGTATTAAGGTTTTGCAGGAGCATAAGATGGAGTTGATCGAAGCGAGTACGTTGTATAAAATTTGAGATTAGTCATTCCGAACGAAGTGAGGAATCTCTCGATTGTAAAGGCAGTAAGAATTATAACATGGGCTTTGAAGTGAGGAATCTCCAAGTGAAATGACTAATTGTAATAATCTTTGAAACCATCTAACAGCTTTTGCTCTCCATGACCTCCTTCGGCAATAAAGAATCCATAAAGCATGTGTAATGCCGGATAAACCTCATTGCTTAAAACTTCATCTGAAACTTCAAATTGGGTATTGCTGTAATCGTGAGATAATTCATTACGAATATCCAACCCGTCAATCAAAGCCTGCCATTTCATAATTCTGAAAGCATTGTTTCCAGCGGGTCTCCTTATTTTCCATTTGTACAAAATGAGCAGTTTCCTAATACACGGAAAATTAAATTAAAGAATATTGAAATAGAAAGACGGTTTTTATTTTTCTTTACACTCTACTTTTTTGCTCGCAGGCATATTTTGGATAGCCCACTTAGACATACTATCAATTATTGGCAGCAAACTACTTCCATATGGAGTAATCGTGTATTCAACTCTTGGAGGAATTTCAGGATAGATTATTCGCTCAATTATTCCATCTGATTCTAATTCCCGTAACTGGTTAGTTAAAGTTTGCTTACTAATTTCAGTTATGTGTTTCAGTAAAATACTATACCGGTTTCTGTCGGTTCGTATCATATGGATAATACTTGGTTTCCATTTTCCGCCAATTATATTCATACAATATCCTACCGGGCAGTTTCCCGGAACGAAGTCTTTAGTCTTCCTAACCCCTGTATTTGCCATTAGTCTAAAAAATTAGTCTATACACATAAAATATGTATATATAAATTATTTAGGCAAAGGTAGCACTTTTGCACAAATAATAATTTATAAAATATTCAAATGAAACTTTTAGAATCAAAAAAGTTGGGTAATCAAATACTCAAAAACAGTATGGTGATGGCGCCTATGACAAGAAGCCGTGCCAACCTTTATGGAGTAGTGAGTGACTCAACTGTCTTGTACTACACTCAACGAACAAGTGCCGGGCTTATTATTAGTGAAGCAATAAATATCAGTAAACAAGCTATTGGGAGCCCATTGACACCTGGAATTTATAATCAGGAACAAATAAATGGCTGGGGAAAAGTAACTAAAGCTGTTCACGAAAATGGTGGCATCATGTATGCGCAATTATGGCACACCGGTCGAGTAGGTCATTCACTTGTAAAAAACGGAGAACAACCTGTAGCTCCATCAGCAATTGCCATAAAGGGGCAACAGCATTTTACTATGGAAGGAATGAAAGATTATGAAATCCCGCGAGAATTAACCACTGAAGAAGTTGAAAATATTATTCAGGACTATAAACAAGCTGCAATAAATGCCATTGAAGCAGGTTTTGATGGGGTTGAATTGCACGCTGCATTTGGATATTTACCTAACCAGTTTTTAGCAGAAAGCGCAAATCAACGAACAGATAAATATGGCGGAAGTAATGAAAATAGAAACC
>CAIOOC010000750.1 GCA_903859795.1 uncultured Bacteroidia bacterium | reverse complement strand
TGAACAGTGATCCAAAAAATTAAAATATTTTAAATCCAACAGATATTGTCAGCGTTTTACCTTTATCGGCAAAACCTATCTTTGTGACATCACCTTCTGTTGTATTTGTAAGTCCCCATTCGTACCGTACGTCAAAAGTGAACTTAAGAACATCAATTCCAGCCCCTAACTGCCAATCCCAGATATTCTTTTTAAAATTCTGAGGCTCAAAATTTGGAAGATTTGAACTGATGCTGCTTCCATTTTGTACAAATGACATTGCAGGACCAGTAAAAGCACGAACTGAGGCGAGTTTGAAGTCGAGCAGTTTGATACCTAACAATAGAGGCACCTGAATTGTCTTCAGGTTCACCTTCTGATTTCCTGCAAGACCAGCCACCGAGGTTGAGTTCGTAATGCTGCTTTTTGTGCAAAGGAGCAACTCAGGTTGGAAATAAAGTCGTTTCCCTTTAATTCGGGCAAAAACTCCAAGATTATAGCCTGATTTGGAATCTGTTACAAAATCACTATAAGAATAATTCAGAGGACTTCCGGCAGCGAACTTACTCGAATTAAAGCTTCCCTTTATTCCAAAATCCAACTGGGCAAATGTTGAAATCACAAGTGCCATCAATGTTATTGTAAGAAATAATTTTTTCATGATCTACATTATTAAGTAATTACCTGGTTGTGATGCCAATTGTTAATTTTAGAATAATACAATGGCGAAGTAAAGAAATTCTTGTGAATATAGCAATTGTGGATCCTCTATCCAAAGATAGTTTTCAGTACCAGGTTCATGAAGATTGAAATGAATATTTTTAATATTGAA
The DNA here is from genome assembly GCA_903859795.1 of uncultured Bacteroidia bacterium. Lineage (GTDB taxonomy): Bacteria > Bacteroidota > Bacteroidia > Bacteroidales > Prolixibacteraceae > JAAFHB01. The sequence continues at coordinate 6,546 of CAIOOC010000750.1, read as the reverse complement.
TCCCTGGATACAATTGGATATGGTAGAGATATGGGTAGAGACAAGGCAGCGCCTTGTCTCTACAAACAATCAATTAAAAACCATACACAAATCAAAAAAACAGCATTAGGATCGTTGATATCATCTCCATCCACCGCCCATTGCGCGGTAGAGCGAAACTGTTGCATCGAGTTGTTGCAAATGGTCATTGACACTGCTTAACTGTGCAGACAACAGACTTGTCTGAGCAGACAGTACCTCAAAATAGTTGGCTGAACCATAGGTAAGCAACTCTTTGGTATAGTCCACAGACTTTGCTAATGCTTCAATCTGATTTTTACGAAGTGCAATTTTTTTCACCGACGATTCGTATAAGCTCATAGCATTACTAACCTCTTCTCCGGCTTTTAAAAGTGTATTTCGAAAGCTGATCAATGATTCCTGCTGCTGCGCCTTCGCTACCTTGAGCCGTGTGGTATTTATCTTCTTATTAAAAAGCGGTTGTGTAAGACCTCCTATAACATTTGCTGCAAATGTCACCGGATCAAAAAACTGGTTAAAGGTTGTCGCCACATATCCGGCAGAGGCGGTAAATGAAAGTGACGGATAAAAACTCGCCCGGGCACTGTTGGTCACCTCATAGGCACTAATAACTTCAAACTCAGCCTGCATCACGTCCGGACGGTTGTCAAGAAGCCGGGCAGGGAGACCAGCCTTTATAACAAGTGGTTGTCTTTGCTCGTCGATTTTCCCCCGCTCAATGGTTCCGGGAACACGTCCCAGTAACTGGCAAATAAGATTTTCTGTTTCGCGTATTTGCTGTTCAAGATCAGGGATCGTCACTTCTGCAGCATAACGGATTGCCTCGGTCTGAACGATAGCTGCACCAGTTACTTTCCCACTCTCCTTGAGCACCTTCATAATTTCTACCTGTTCAATCTCGTTTTTTACTGTCTGCCTTGTAATTTCCAGTTTTGAATCCAACCCGATCAGGCTGTAATAAGCTAGTGCAACATTTGCAATCAGCCGGGTCTGAATCTCTTTTCGCCCTGCCTCACTGGCCAGTAAGCTGGCATAGGCTGCCCTTTTTGAACTGCGTAACTTTCCCCAGATATCTATTTCCCAGCTTGCTTCGGCTCCCAATTGCCAGAAACCAACCTCAAAGGGTCCCGAAGGATACACCGATTTGGGATTCTTTGTATAGTTACCATTTGCTCCGACGGAGATCCCCGGTAACATATTTGCCTTGCTCTGCGAAAAATAAGCTTCAGACTGAATCACCCGCTGAACAGCTATCTGAAGATCAGGATTACTTTTAAGACCTTCATTGATTAAGTTCTGAAGGTAGCTTTCTGCAAAAATCTCCCGCCATGGTCTGTCAGCAATCGTTACTGAATCGGTTGTTTCAGAGCTGCCGTAAATTCCGGTTGTATTTATCGAATCGCGTTGAAAATGGTGGGATGTACTGCATGACCAAAGTGCAATCAGTAATCCGGCGATTAGTATAATTTTATTTATCATTGGATTCAAATAATATTCTGTATATCTTATGTTAATTCAATATTTTATGCAAATACGCCAGGCAACACAAAGTCGCTTTTTATAACCTTTGCGTCCTTCGCGTACCTTGCGCGAAACTTTTCTTAATTAAATTTATGGTTTGTCTCATTTTTACCATAATTGTGATTAATAGAATTAAAACATTCTTCTACTCTTCCATATCATCCAGTTCGACAATTTGCGGACTTGTTGGTTTCTTTATTTTCTCCTGAAGAGTCTGGAAAATCACAAACATCGTAGGGATAACCAGGATACCGATCATGGTTCCGATAAACATACCGCCGACAGAACCTACGCCAATAGAACGGTTACCTTTTGCTCCAACCCCTCCACCTATAACCAGTGGAATAAGTCCGAAAATAAAGGCAAAAGAGGTCATAAGGATTGGTCTCAACCTGGCAGTTGCCCCTTCAATTGCCGCCTGAACAATTGACATTCCGCGATGTCGCCGTTGTAATGCAAATTCAACAATCAAAATGGCATTCTTCGCAAGCAATCCGATAAGCATAATCAGAGAAATCTGCAGATAGATATTATTCTCAACTCCCATTATTTTAGCAAAGATATAAGCCCCCGAAATTCCTATCGGGAGAGAGAAGATGATCGAGAATGGCAATACAAAACTTTCGTACTGAGCTGCCAATAAGAAGAATACAAAAATAACACTCAAAATAAAAATCATAATCGATTGGCTTCCCGAATACTTCTCCTCACGGGTTAATCCGGAGAATTCATAGCCATAACCAAACGGAAGGGTTTGTTCAGCTACTTCCTGAACCGCTTTAATTGCGTCACCGCTGCTGAAACCGAAATTGGGAGCTCCGGTAACTGCGATTGATGTGTAAAGATTGAAACGGGTGATGTTTTCAGGACCAAAAACCCGTTTGAGCGAAACGAATTCTGTAATTGGGGCCATCTCTCCATTTGAGGTTTTCACAAAAACATTGTCGAGATCCTGGGGATTACCACGGAAATTAGGTTCGGCCTGAACCATCACACGGTATTGTTTGCCAAACCGGTTAAAATCTGAAGCATAAAATCCACCAACGTAACCCTGTAACGCAGCTAAAACAGTACTAACAGTAATTCCCGACTGTTTGCACCGAGCCGGGTTTACATCAACCTCATATTGAGGGAAGTTTGAATTGAATGATGTCATCGCATACTGAATCTCAGGACGCTGATTGAGTGCCCCCAAAAACTGTCGGGCATTTTGTTCAAAAACCTTAATATCTCCACCTGTTTTATCTTCAAGCTTTAATTCAAAACCACCCGAAATACTGAATCCGGGGACCATCGGAGGGGTAAAGATGATAATTTTGGCATCTTTGACCTTCGAAGTGCGCATATATAGTTTTCCAATTATACTGTTTATGTCCTGACCTTTCTCAGTCCTTTTATCAAATGGATAGAGTGCGCAGATCAGCATCCCATAGGAACTGCCCCTGCCGCTAATCAGCGAATTTCCAACAATGGCTGTTCTTGCCTCAATTTCGGGAATATCCTTTACCAGGCTTTCAACCAACTCAACGGTTTTTTTCGTCTTTTCCATCGATGTTGCAGGTGGAAGGCTAATATCAATAAACATTCTTCCTGTATCTTCAGTCGGGACAAAACCAGTTGGAGTTGTTTCCATCAGGTACCATAATCCGCCGGAAAAAGCCAGAATAATGGCTATTGCAATCCATCGGTGAGCCATAAAAAGGTTGGTTGTCTTTTTATAACGTTGTGTCATCGAACCAAAGACCGTATTGAATATGGTATAGAATCTTTGCATCACCCCTTTTTGATGCAATTCGCTCTTTGAATGTGGTTTAAGGAAAATAGCACAAAGCGCTGGACTAAGTGTCAGTGCATTGATCGCCGAAATGACAATCGCCACAGCAAGGGTAATCCCAAATTGCCTGTAAAATACTCCTGTCGTCCCTTTCATAAATGTAACAGGCACAAAAACAGCAGCCATTACGAGGGTAATAGCCACAATGGCGGATGAAATCTCACTCATTGCTGATACGGCAGCCTCGCGGGCATTTTTTGCCCCCTGGTCGAGCTTGGCATGGACCGCCTCGACCACAACAATGGCATCATCGACAACAATTCCGATCGCCAGAACCAGGGCGAAGAGTGTTAAAAGGTTAATAGTGAATCCAAACAGATTAAGAAAGAAAAATGTACCAATAATGGATACTGGAACCGAAATCGCAGGAATCAGTGTTGCCCTGAAATTTTGAAGGAATACAAATACCACAATAAACACAAGGATAAATGCTTCGAGCAGGGTATGAAGAACCTTTTCAATCGAGCTGTCCAAAAAGTCATTGGCATCGACAAGGATCTGGTATTTAACCCCCGGAGGGAATGATTTGGAAGATTCCTCAAGAACTTTTTTCGCATTGATGATCACCTCACGCGCATTCGAACCGGCAGCCTGGAAAACTGCCATTGCAATTCCGGGTTTGGCCATTGCTGTTGTCGCAATTGAGTAATCAAGTGCACCAAGCTCGATTCGGGCAACATCCTTTAATCGAAGAATATTCCCATCCTTATCTGCTTTAATGACAATATTTTCAAATTCAGCCGGTTGGGTAAGTCTCCCTTTGTATTTTAAAATATACTCAAACGATTGCTCGTTTAAAGCCCCAAGACGACCCGGGGCAGCCTCGAGATTCTGTTCATTTAAAGCAGCGATAACATCTGAAGGCATCAGCCCGAACGAGGTCATGATATCGGGTTTTAACCAAACCCGCATAGAATAATCCTTCATCCCAAAAACCATCGCCTCTCCTACCCCATTAACGCGCTGAATCTGAGGAAGAACATTGATTTTACTATAGTTTTGAAGAAATGTTTCGTCGAATTCCCCATTTTCACTGCGCAACGAAAAAACGAGCAACATACTATTCTGCCGTTTGGCTGTAATTACCCCGGCACGGATTACCTCTGCCGGAAGTAAACTCATTGCCCTTGCCACACGGTTTTGCACATTAACCGCTGCCATGTCGGCATTAATCCCCTGCTTGAAAAAAACTTCTATTGTTGCCGATCCGTCATTGCTTGCAGTAGAGGTCATATAGGTCATATTTTCCACACCGTTGATTTGCTCTTCAAGCGGGATAACCACACTTTTCAGCACTGTTTCAGCATTTGCACCCGTATACGACGCCGTCACACGTATCGTCGGAGGCGCGATATCGGGATACTGTTCAATCGGAAGGGTAACAAGTCCGAGAATCCCCAGAATAACAATAATTATCGAGATGACCGCTGAAAGAATCGGTCGTTCTATAAATCGTCTGAACATGTTTTCGAAATTTAATTTTTAAGCTGTTTTGCCGATGACATGTTTTCGGAAAGGTTGCCGATTTCTGACAGTTTCGGTTTTATTTCGGTATCATTACGCAATGCTGCAATACCCTCGAGGACAATCTGATCCCCAACTTTTAAACCACTTGTCACAACATAAGAGTCTTTGAGATTTCCGGCCAAAACTTCAATTTCAGTATTGCGAACCTTATTCCCGGCACCAACCAGGTAAACAAAGTGTTTCCCCTGCAATTCATAGGATGTCTTTTGCGGAATGATAATCACTGAATCCATCTCTTGCGGAATCCGGATTGTACCGCTTCCTCCGCTTCTTAATAAACCTTCGGAATTTGGAAAACTTGCCCGTACATTAACCGCCCCTGTTTGCGTATTAATCAATCCGCTTGCTGTTTCAATCCTACCCTCCTTTTCATAAATGGAATTATCGGCCATAACAAGTGAAACATTAGGTAATTTACTGAACTTCTCCACCTGATTTTTCCCTTCCAATCCCTTGGTGAGCGTTAAGAATTCCTTCTCATTAAATGAAAAGTAAGCATACATATTCAATGTATTTGAAACTGTTGTGAGTGGTTCTGAAGTTGAACTGCTCACAAGACTCCCAACCCGGTATGGGAAATTCCCGATCGTTCCCTCAGCAGGGCTGGTAATCAAGGTATACTGGAGATTAGCCTTTGCATTTTCCCAGTTTGCCATCGCTTGTGCCAGTTGAGCCTCTTTTGATTTCTTTGTAGATTCAACCGTTTCGAGTTCAAACTTACTGATGATATTTTTTTCAACCAGCGGTTTTGTCTTTTCAACATTGACCTCTGCAACTTTCACATCAGCCTCTGCAACTTTAACCATTGCGGCCGCCGAACGAACTGTAGCCTGGATATCATCAGCATTCAGACGAAAAAGTACCTGCCCTTTCTTTACGAATGCTCCTTCATCGACAAAGATTTTCTCAATATAACCGGCAATCTTCGACCTGATTTCAACGGTCTGCTGTCCCTGAAGTTTGGTTGGATAGTCTTTGAATAGCGTTGTGGACTGTGTTTTCACAGCAATAACGGGATATTCTTTAACCTTTCCGGCACTTCCCGGCGCTCCTGCTTTTGGCTGATCGGAACAGGAAATGGTGATCGCCATTAAGCAGATAATCAGTAGGCTTATTTGTGTTTTTATGCTCATGATGTTTTTAATATTGTTTATGTTGTTCTTTTTGTTTCTGTGGTTTCTGTTGTTCCAATTGTTTCGTTGGATTCTGTTGTTGCGTTGTTCGTAATATTAATGCGGATCTGATTCAATGAATTCCTCTTAATTTGAACTTATTTCTATCCAATTAAATTTATTTTCCTGTCTCTCCGCAAACCAAAGATTCCTGCTCTACTCCTCCATTCTCCTGTATCTTCACTAAAACACGCTGGAAGGTATCAAGTTCATTTTCGGTGACTCCAAAAAGCAATTTCCGTGTCACTTCGGCGGAAATATCTTTCATTCGGTTCAAAATCTGAGCGCCATTTTTTGTGAGCGTAAGATTTTTTTTTCGTTTGTCACTGTTATTAGTCTGTCGTTCAACGTAATGATGCTCTAAGAGAAAATTGGCATGGCGCACAATAACAGATTTATCCTTTTGCAAGATTTCGGCAAAATCCTGCTGAATAAAATCAGCATTCAAATCCAGAAGTTTTAAGATAACAT
>CAIOOC010000749.1 GCA_903859795.1 uncultured Bacteroidia bacterium | reverse complement strand
TATTTATGCAGATTATTTTCGACAAAATATAAACTCTCCAGCTGTCTGTTATTATGTGCCATATTATTATCAGGGAACAGCATCTTGGTGTGCATTTTATTCCATAAGCATGATTACGAAGGATGCTGGATACAATTATAACGCTCCATTTTTTGCCGCATTAAAAAATAAATCTCCAAGTATTGGCTTGAATTATAAAGAATTATCAACCACTTTTGATTCAAATTTAGGAGAGTATTCAATAAATACGGAAATTGCCCCAATGTGGTTAAATAATGAGAATTTGTGTGGATAAATTTTACATAAGTTAAATATGGGTAAACCAGTTTATTTAGGTGCTAATAGTATCGATCATGCAATAGTAATTGTCGGACAAGTAGCATTTCAGCAAAAAACCATCTTTCCCTAAGCTTAGGTTAAGTGTATTATTTTTGGATTTAAATGAGAAAAATATATACAATGTCCTGTTATGAATGTGAAAGGTAAATAGTAATAATGTACTGCCAAATAGTGATAATGTCATTTCCAGAATTCCTTGCCTAACAAAGCCTTTAATCCTGTTAATTTAAAAACCCCTTTCCGTATTACAGCAGTAACTTAATCTTCATTACCTACTGTTGTTGCAATGCTGTCATGGATTGTAAAAATGGGCAATTCGGGTTTTTCATTTGATAATCTCAAAGCAACGTGATGAATCATCACTATCTTTTCAATTCTTTTGGAGTTTGTAATCCAGAACTGGAGAAGATTTTTTTGAGTCTAGATGAACAAATAGAAGACGTATTTGTCTTGTATTTAGATTGTGCTTTTGAAATTTTTATTAATAAATCTTTAAAAATTTTGATCATGAAGAAGTTCTTACTATTCTCCGCATTAATTAGCACCAGCTTTTTAGCTAATGCACAAACAGCCGACTACAAGGCCTTTAAAGTTGATATAGGTCTTGGCTATGCCATTCCTTCCTCCGGTAACGGTTCCGGCATCAAAGCAGGTGCAACTTTTACAATCGAACCTCATTATCGTTTGTCAGATGTCTTAGCTGTGGGCTTAAGACTTGAGAGTGCGGCGCTTGGCTATCAGGAATCTACTGGTACTGGTACCAAAACTCAGGTATCCGTTTTAAATTCTTATTGCCCGTCAATCGAGTATTACTTTACCAAGGAAGGATTCAGGCCGTTTGGTGGTGTTGGAGCAGGCATTTTTTCACAAAAATCTTTGGCCAGTTCAAACGGAAATGCAACTTTTCTTGCTGGCGGTTCCAGCTTTGGCTTCTTTCCCAGGCTTGGTTTTGAGACTGGACATTTCAGGATGGCTGCTAATTATAATGTAGTTGGAAATAATTCAAGTTATGCATCATTTAGCATTGGCGCTTTTTTTGGAGGCGGTAAAAAGTAGCTTTAAAATATTGGAAGAATGACTGAAACAGAGCTGACAAATACGAAATCTATAAGTTTTAATCTGGTAATAACAATGCATAGTTTTTAGTTGATAAATAGGAATACATAGAATTTGGTAACAATGGTGAACAGTATTTCCCTTTAAAAGGGATTGTGATATGAACTCCATCCTTCTTGAAATTATTTTTTGCTTGACTTTGTAAATAACGGTAGTAAAGCCTCCAGATAGCAAGAAAAATTCAACAGAGAAATTATCGTGGACTTCTTCATTGTGGCCTTTATTTGCTAATTTTTATTGATTTGGTATACATAGGAACTTCAACAAGAATTACTTTGACATTGTCGATTACTGATTTATGGCTTGAGTCCTAATTTTGTAAACTCTGTAAAGTTTGCAAGGTTTGGAATGTTTCAAAGTTTGATCAATGAACCTGTTTCTGCATATCAAGGATTCTGGATAGGCTCATTGATATAATATCTTCAAGTGATATATTACAGTATAGAAAGTTTTTTTCACGACAGCCCTACTATAAACATACCTATTTCAGTGAATATCATTTTTAATCCACGAACAGCCCCAAATATGGGGGATTTAAAAAATATTTATATTTAACCGAATCTTCCGAACAAGTATTTTTTTAAACTAAAAAAAGTAAAATGAAAACTATAGCTATTCTTCTGGTAATATTTATTTGCTTTTTGTTTGTACAAATAAGTAATGCTCAGGTTAATGATCCAAGCAAGATTGCAAAAGACGCTGCAACCAGTAATACCAATAATAACGTTAATAATTCTATTGAAAATCAGCTTAATAAGGCTGAGAATACGCTTAAGGGGTTATTCAAAAAGAAAAATAAGGAAGTTAAACCTGCTACACTTCAACAACCAACAAGTGCACCATCAAGTACAACATCAAGCACAGTAGCAAACACATCGGCAAGCACAACAGCAAATCCAGCCATTAACACACCAACAGGTCAATCAAAAGATAATCTGCCTGCTAATGAGCAGATAACTGATATAAAAGTTTATCAGAACTATGATTTCAGAGCAGGGGATAAGATTATTTTCGACGATAATTTTGTTGCTGATCAGGATGGCGAATTCCCTGCCCATTGGGATTTAACCAAAGGGCAGGCTGTAATCAATAAGTGTTCTGGTATTCCATGTTTCTTCCTGACTGATGGCAATTATTGCGATGTTTTACCACGGATGACAACAAAGACATACCTTACTGCTAACTTCTCTGTTGAATATGATATTTTCATGACTCATGGCTCTTTTGGATTGATCATTTACTTCTATGATGAAAGCCGCAATAATAATATGAGTGTTCATCTTAATGCGCAAGGAGTTGAATGGGTCGGTTCAAGTAAGACATTGGCAGCAAATCACCCTGGTACACTCCAAAACGAAAACTTTTTCAACAAATTTCACCATATTGCTATAGCCTACAAAAATGACCAGTTAAAGGTTTATGTTGATCAGTTTCGTGTACTTACAGTGCCTCATTGCGACTTAAAACCCTCAAGCCTAGATTGCATGGGAATAGGAAGTCAGGAAAATCCTATCATTTATACAAATTTTAAAATTGCCGATGGCGCTCAAATGAATATGCTCGATGCAATCATGACAACCGGGAAATTTGTCACCCATGGTATCAACTTTGAGGTCAATAAATCGGTGTTAAGGCCGGAAAGTATGGGAGTGATTGGTGATGTTGCAAAATATATGCAGTCTCATGTTGATCTGAAGTTAGAAATAGATGGTCACACCGATAGTGATGGCAGTTCGGAACTCAATATGAATTTGTCGCAGCAACGTGCAGATGCTGTTAAAGCTGCACTGGTAAGATCCGGTATAAATGAATCACGTTTGGACACTAAGGGTTTCGGTCCATCCAAACCACTGGGAACCAATGACACTCCGGAAGGCAAAGCAAATAATCGCCGCGTTGAGTTCGTGAAAATGTAAAGAATGTCTGAAACCTTTTTGTGTATTATTTTTTACTGCGAATTATTCGAATAAAAAATAATTGATGAATCAGCTTTATATCAGGCCTCATCTGACAGTAGTGATATCTTGCTCTATACGGGAAAATTGTTTTACAAGGGATTCCCGCCTACAAAAATTCGTGGAAATAGGTGACCTGCAAGTATGTAAAATGTATCTATGATATAATGGGTAAGGGAGTGTAATCAGAACCCAATTCAACATGAAGTTAATTTTGATCGGAATTGTCAATAAAGGTAGCAAAGCTTCCAGATAGCAAGAAAAATAAAGAGGGAATTGCTTGAGGCCCTCTTCCCTCTTTCCTTTAATGCTCTATTATAATGATTTGGTACATTAAGGAACTTTGTAAAGAATTACCATGACAAAGTCCGTTGTTGATAAAGAGGTTTGAAACATCATTTTGCATACCTTGCGAAGATTGCAAAGATTGCAATGTTGCAAAGTATGATTCTAAATCGTTATTTTTGGAACTTAATTTAAGAAATTTTCAAATAAAACCCTACAAATCGTTACTAAACGATCCGCCTATATAAGCTCAATTAATTGTAAAAGGTGCGTATATCGGTGTGCATAAATAAAAAATACCGCTGATAATCAATTGATTATAGCTGAATCTATGGCACTGGAGAGAAACTAACCTCCATGATGCTCCCTTTTGCCTCCATCGGACTTGTGGTATTGATTGTAGCATTAATTTTCCTTCGTCTTCCGATCCCTGAGATATCCGAGGAAGAAACTTGTCACTGACATGGTATCCTTGAGAATTCAGTGACTATAAATTCAACATTTCATAAACCTTTGATAAAGAAAGGGCATTTTGTAATGGGCGTTGTTTCTCAGTTTTGTTATGTTGCCGCCCAAACCGGCATCTTCAGTTACCTGATTAATTTTGTGACCGATAAAAACCAGAATCCACGATTTGACGTGCAAAACGGTCACTTCTTCCTCTTCTTCGGATTTGCCTTATTTATGATTGGGCGTATGTCGGGAAGTTATATTATGGCAAGGGTAAAACCAGCACGTATATTGGAAACAAATG
>CAIOOC010000748.1 GCA_903859795.1 uncultured Bacteroidia bacterium | reverse complement strand
CCCGACATAATATAGTAGTTAATTAGCTGGACATTAATGCTTTGATCATTCGGGTATTTTTGAAAGGCTTCTTTCATTATTCCAACCGCTTTAATGGTATCTTCTTTTGTCCCTAATTGCTGATATGCGCTGATTATCTGCGCATAAGAAGATCCGCCATTATATCCGTATTTTGTACATTCTGTAAAATACTGAATCGCTTTAGGATATATTTTGGCATTCATTGCGGCAAGTCCAGTATTGTAGATTATTGCTGTATCAATTGTAGCTTCAGTCTTGAACAATGGTGTCTTGTCGATGAATAACTTCTTCTCGAAATAATCGGTTGCTTTTGCATAATCATTTGCCTGATAGGCTGCGATTGCTGCATTAATCAGGGTATTTGAAAAGGCGACCAACTTCAGCTTTAAAACCGGATTACCCCCTTTGGGATCCAATTCCATGGCTTTCATATACGATTTGTAAGCCTCTTCAACCGGATTAGGCACCAGTTTTTTAAAATTCTCATCCTTTGTAAGAATTATTGCTTCAATGATCTCGCCACGTGCCTGCCATGTATCGGGCCAATTCAATGTTTTTTCCGACTTTGGATTAGCAGGATCGAGGGTTTCTTTAATAGCGTCCCAGGCCTTATCAAGCTTCCCAGCATCTTTGTATGAAAGTGCGCTTGCAACTTTTCCTTTTTGAGCAAAAATAGCAGTGCTACTTACCAAAAGCAATGCTATGAAAAGTAATTTTTTCATGATTTAAAATGTTTGTGTTATAAATTATATGCAAAAATTAATCCAATTCAATCTCAGTTGTATCCTCATCTGTTTCAGGAATATTATCTTCCGGAATAAGTTCATCAACCTCTTCAACTTCAACTCGTGCAACAGATGCAATAGAATCGTCGTCACGCAAGTTGATTAGCTTAACACCCTGAGCTGCCCGACCGGTCATTCGAATCTTAGAGACTGGTAATCTTATCGTTACACCAGCCTGGGTGATAATCATTAAATCGTCCTTGTCTGTAACATTTTTAATTGCAACCAACGAGCCTGTCTTCTCGGTAACATTGATTGTTTTCACCCCTTTACCACCACGGTTTGTGACCCTGTAATCTTCTATTTTAGAGCGTTTCCCGTATCCGTTTTCCGAAACTACCAATACATCTTCCACATCGTTTTCAACGCAAATCATACCAACAAGTTCGTCGCTTTCACTGGCAAGGCTGATCCCTCTTACACCAGAAGCGGTACGACCAATTGCTCGTGCATGTTTTTCATGAAACCTGATTGCCTTTCCTGAACGGATCGCCAGAAGAATTTCATTGTTGCCGTTGGTCAGACGAGCTTCGATTAACTGGTCATTTTCACGGATTGTTATTGCATTAACCCCATTTTGTCTCGGCCGTGAATATGCTTCAAGGGGCGTTTTCTTGATCACCCCTTTTTTAGTACAAAGAATGATGTAATTGTTATTTATGTATACCTCATCCTTCAATGAGGTAACATTAATATAGGCCCTTACCTGATCATCTGCTTCAATTCCCAAGAGATTTTGAATTGCCCGCCCTTTTGAGGATTTAGTTCCTTCCGGTATTTCGTATACCTTAAGCCAGAAGCACTTCCCTTTTTCTGTAAAGAGCAATAAGGTGTTATGCATTGTTGCAATAAACATATGCTCAAGGAAATCTTCCTCCCTGGTGCTGGAGCCTTTGGATCCTGTTCCTCCGCGTGCCTGGGTTCTGAACTCTGTTAAAGGTGTCCTTTTGATATAACCCATATGCGAAATAGTAATTACCATATCTTCGTCCGCATAAAAATCTTCAGGATTAAAATCCTCCGACGCGTAAACGATTTCAGTTCTGCGGGCATCACCATATTGTGATTTGATCTCAATCAATTCATCTTTAATAATGCCCATCCTGATCTCTTCGTTGGCCAATATCTCTTTTAGCCATTCGATATGTTTACTTAATTCTTCATATTCTGCATGGATCTTGTCTCTCTCAAGACCTGTAAGCCGTTGTAAACGAAGATCAAGGATTGCTCTTGCCTGAATTTCGTCGAGATCAAAATCCTGAATCAACCCCTCGCGGGCTTCCTCCGGTGTTTTTGCATTGCGGATAAGTGCAATCACAGCATCCAGATGATCGATGGCAATAATCAAGCCACGCAGAATATGTGCTTTTTTCTCTGCCTGATCAAGATCATACTGGGTACGACGAATAACCACTTCATGACGATGCTCCACAAAGTAATGAATAAGATCCTTAAGATTAAGCATTTGCGGACGACCTTTAACAAGAGCGATATTGTTAACGTTAAAGGCTGTTTGAAGCTGCGTGAACTTATAGAGCTTATTTAAAACAACGCTGGCCATCTCATCACGTTTGATATCCACAACAATCCGCATACCTGTCCGGTCTGACTCGTCATTGATATTGGAAATACCTTCAATTTTCTTCTCATTGACCAATTCAGCGATCTTGATAATCAATTCTGCCTTATTGACCATATAAGGTATCTCAGTGATAATCAGTTTTTCACGGCCATGTTCAACCGACTCGATCTCGGCCTTACCCCTGACAACTATCCGACCTCGTCCTGTTTCGAAAGCCTCTTTTACACCTGCATATCCATAAATTATTCCACCGGTTGGAAAGTCAGGTGCTTTGACAATATCAATTAACTTACTGATTTCTATATCATTATCTGCAATGTATGCAACAATAGCATCAATAGTATCCGATAAGTTGTGAGGTGGCATATTTGTGGCCATTCCTACAGCAATACCGGATGTTCCATTAACAAGAAGGTTTGGGAACTTTGTAGGTAGGACGGTCGGCTCCTGAAGTGTTTCATCAAAATTAGGACGAAAGTCAACGGTATTTTTGTCCAGGTCTGCCAATGCCTCCTCGGCAAGTTTCTTCAATCTTGCCTCAGTATATCGCATTGCTGCAGGACTATCGCCGTCAACCGAACCAAAGTTACCCTGCCCGTCAATCAGTGGATAGCGCAATGACCACTCCTGAGCCATTCTGACCATAGCAAAATAGACAGATGAATCACCATGCGGGTGAAACTTACCCAGCACCTCTCCCACTATTCTCGCTGATTTCTTGTATGGCTTATTGGATGCGCTTCCTAATTCACTCATTCCATATAAAACCCTGCGATGCACAGGTTTAAGTCCATCACGGACATCCGGTAGAGCTCTTGAAACGATAACTGACATCGAATAGTCGATATAGGCAGTTTTCATTTGCTCCTCAATGTTTATCTGTATAATTTTCTCTAAATCAGACATATATGCCCTATTCGTTAAATTTGTAAAAAGTCACACAAAAATAGTAATTTTAAACTTAAAGTTAGTATAAAATGTTGTTTTTATATACTTAAAATATGGTTGTCGGCAATGACATAAAATATTCCTGTTCTGAAATTATTTCTGCCTTAAAAATGATTAATTTTTGACAGTTATATCATTAAATATTAGAAATATATGATAAATCGTTTGGCTTTTTCCAAAAACAAAAATCTAAGTTATTTTGTAATTTATTGTGAATTATTAATTAATTTAGTCGCTTGAATAAAAATTAATAAAAAAACAAAGACAATAAAATATATTATGGATTCAAAATTCTCTCCCCGTATAAAAGATGTGCTCTCCTACAGCCGCGAGGAAGCCATCAGGTTGGGGAATGACTATATCGGCACGGAGCATCTCTT
>CAIOOC010000747.1 GCA_903859795.1 uncultured Bacteroidia bacterium | reverse complement strand
GGTCAGTGCAAGGACAACTGCAAATCCTACTTGCGTTTCATCAGCAAACTTTGTGATTAATGCTGTACCTACACCTCCTGCGGCCCCGTTAGCAACAGTGACACAGCCAACCTGTGCTGCAACCACAGGAACAATTGTGGTAACTTCTCCGCTAGGTGCTAATTTGCAATACAGCAGAAACGGAACAACATGGCAGACTTCAGCAACTTTTACAGCCGTGCCAGCAGGTGCAACCTACACAGTCAGTGCAAGGACAACTGCAAATCCTACTTGCGTTTCATCAGCAAGCTTTGTGGTTAATGCTGTACCTACTCCTCCAGCTGCCCCGTTGGCAACAGTGACACAGCCAACCTGTGCTGTAACGACAGGAACAATTGTAGTAACTTCTCCGGTTGGCGCTAATCTGCAATACAGCAGAAACGGAACAACATGGCAGACTTCAGCAACCTTTACTGCAGTGCCTGCCGGTGCAACATACACCATAAGTGTGAGAAGCACGGCAAGTCCAACCTGTGTTTCATCTGCAAACTTTGTGGTAAACGCCATACCAAATGCTCCGGCAGCACCTGCTGCAACACTGACACAGCCAACTTGTGCAGTAACCACCGGAACGATAGTTGTAACCTCACCGGTAGGCGCAAATCTGCAATACAGCATTAATGGAACGACCTGGCAGAGCTCAACAACCTTTGCTGCCTTACCTGCCGGTGCAACATACACTATTAGCGCAAGAACAACTGCAAATCCAACCTGTGTTTCAACAGCGAACTTTGTGGTTAACACCGCACCAAGCGCTCCTGCAACACCTTTGGCAACAGTGACACAGCCAACATGTGCGGTAACTACAGCAACCATTGTGGTAACATCACCGTTGGGTGCCAATCTGCAATACAGCAGTGACGGATCGACATGGCAGAGTTCAACAACCTTCAGTGGTCTGGCAGCAGGTACAACATATACAATCAGCGCCAGAACCACGATAAATCCGACTTGCGTTTCATCAGCCGTCTTCACTGTTGATGCTGTTCCGTCGCCTCCTGCAACTCCTGTGGCTACCCTGACCCAACCAACTTGTGCCTTAACCACCGGAACGATAATCATAACATCACCATTGGGTGTCAATCTGCAATACAGCAGTGACGGAATTATATGGCAGAGTTCAACGTCTTTTAGTGGTCTGGCCGCAGGTGCGACATATACAATAAGTACTCGAAACATAATAAATCAGACTTGCGTTTCATCGGCATCCTTTACGGTTAATGCAGTTCCAACACCTCCGGAAACACCTTTGGCTACACTGATCCAGCCAACGTGTGCAATAATCACAGGAACGATAGTCGTAACATCACCGTTAGGCGTCGACCTGCAATACAGCATTGACGGAACGATATGGCAGAGTTCAACAACCTTCAGTGGTCTGGCAGCAGGTGCAACATACAAAATCAGGTCAAGAAATACCGATAGTCCAATATGTATTTCAACTTCTAACCAGGTAATCAACGCGGTTCCAAGCGCTCCTTCAACACCTTTAGCAGTCGTGACACAGCCAACATGCACAGTTTCAACTGCGACAATTGTGATCACTTCACCTGTAGGAGGTACAATTCAATATAGTCTGGATGGATCAACATGGCAGAACTCACCAACCTTTAGCAGCCTGGCTGCCGGTGCTACCTACACAATTGGTGTTCGAAGCACTGTTAATCCAACATGCTTGTCATCCGCAGACTTTGTGGTTAATAAAGCGTACATATCACCTGCCGCTCCATCACAGGGAGTGATTACTCAGCCAACATGTTTGTCTGCAACCGGAAGCGTGGTCTTAAATGGATTACCCGCATCTGGAAGCTGGACTATTACCAGAACACCGGACGGAAAAAGTGTTTCTGGCAGTGGTATTGGGACAACAATTTCAAATTTAGCTTCAGGAGCTTATCGCTTTACTATAACTAATGCCGATGGCTGTACTTCTGTACCATCTGAAAGTATACAGATCAATTCACAACCTGCAACACCATCAGCTCCTGTAATTGGATCTGTTGTACAACCTTTGTGTGCAGTTTCAACCGGGACAATAACAATAACTTCACCAACCGGAACAGGGATGAGTTACAGCATTGATGGTACAGATTATTCCAATCCGACTGGAATATTCTCTTTATTACAGCCTGGGAAATACACTGTTACATCCAGAAATTCAGATGGTTGTATATCATTAGGAACCATAGTGACGATTAATAACCAGCCACCGGCTCTCGCTTTAACAAAGGCAGAAGTAACTACACCAATCGTCTGTAACGGAGGAACTGCGACGGTAACCCTGTCAGCAAGTGGTGGAACCGCACCGTTAACATACACTTTAAATGGAGTAAATAACTCCACCGGAGTATTTAGTGGTGTGTTGGCAGCTTCTTCTGTCTCATATGCCATTACTGATGCGAACCAATGCGGAACTGTTGCAGGTGTTATTAATATCACACAACCTGAGGCAATTGACTTAAGTGCGGCTCCAACGAATGTAACCTGTAAAGGGGCAGCTGATGGATCTATTCTCCTTACCGTTGTAAATGGTGTCGCTCCATTTACTTACACATGGACAGGTCCCGGGACATTTACTTCAGGGGCTAAGGATCTCGCAGGACTCTCAGGAGGGGCTTATAATGTTACAGTTACCGATGCCAATGGTTGCACAAAAACAATTTCAGCTACGGTCCGGGAATCGCAAGAACCAATCACTCTGGCTGTTAGTACCAAACCGAATATTCAGACAATGAGCCTTAATGGAGAAGTTTTACTGGGTGATGTTGGCGGATCCATAACCTTGGATGTTACAGGTGGCACAGAACCATATCTATATACCTGGAGCGGCCCTGACTCCTTTACGTCAGGTTCTCAGGATCTTACGAACCTCGCAGCTGGAACTTACACACTTACTATTTCTGATGGGTATGGTTGCACAACAACAACATCCGCAAAAGTTGAGGCACAGGCTGTACTTTCTGAAGATCAAAATTGTCCGGTTTCTGTTCCAAATTCCTTCTCACCTAATGCTGACGGAATTAACGACAACTATGTCATCAAATGTTTGTATAATTATACAAATCCAGTCATTGAAATATTCAACCGTTGGGGTAACCTGGTCTACAAAAAAGAACATTACGGTGATGTTGATTTCTGGGGTAGTGAAACGAATGCCTGGTGGAATGGTCGTTCAGAAAATAAATTGACTATTGGTAATCAGGATTTGCCGGTCGGAACCTATTATTACGTTCTTAAACTGACCAGCAGCAAAGTTATGACTGGGTTCCTATTCCTGAACAGGTAAAGTAACTCCGTTTAATCTGGTACATCTAATATTGAATAACAAAAAAGGGGATAAAACAGAATTATGAAAATAATAAAAAAGGTAATATTGGCTTTACTGATGATCATGGGGGCACTCATATCCAAAGGCCAGCAGGATCCTATGTATAGCCAATATATTTTCAACCTGCAAACAGTTAATCCTGCCTACGTCGGCTATTGGCAGACTACGGCATTTACCTTGCTGTCGCGTGACCAGTGGGTTGGGTTAAACGGGCATCCCTCTACCCAAACCTTTTCGTTCCAGACTCCGTTAAAATCTGAAAACGTAGGAATCGGATTTAATGTTGTCCTCGATAAAGTTGGACTCGAAAAACGTGCTCTATTTAATGTCGATTATTCCTATAAAATCCGGTTGTCAGAAAAAACATCCCTAAGGTTTGGGATTGAAGGCGGATTTACTAATTATAGCAATAACCTAAGCCAATACGTACAAAACGATCCGAATGATCCACTCTTCAGGGGAACAGTAGACAATAAGTTTATGCCAAATTTTGGAGCCGGAATGTTTCTATCCTCCGAAAAGTACTTTCTAAGTCTTTCACTACCAAAAATACTAGAAAATAGCTATCAGTCCAACGTAAACAATTTCTCTACTACATCAGAGGTTCGGCATTTCTTTTTCGCCGGCGGCTTGTTGTATGATTTGTCAGAAAATCTTAAGTTTAAGCCGTCCTTTATGGCAAAAGCTGTTGCAGGGAGTCCGTTCGAATATGACCTGTCTGCAAACTTCTTAATTGCGGATAAATTCTGGGTCGGGGCAATGTACAGGTCAGGCGATGCAGTCGGGTTTAATGCACAATGGATCATCAATAAAAAACTTAGATTTGGCTATGCGTATGATATCACAACTACCGACCTGCAAAATTACAGCAAAGGTGTACATGAAGTGATGGTCACTTATGAGCTTGTAATTGTAAAACGAAGATATATATCTCCAAGATACTTTTAACAAGATGAGCTGTATTAGCAAATAGTGAGAAAAATAAACCAACAGACAAATCAAAATACTAATGAAATCACACACTGCAATCCATTACCTGTCACTTCTGACTTTATTTATTTTATCAGCACCTGGATATTCTCAAAATAAAGATAATGGTCTGTTTGATATTTCGACGGTAAAAATTTCAGAAATAGGCACCAACTCGATCCATAGCGATTTTGGACCTGCAATCGTACAAGATTCACTCTACTTTACCACTTTTAATGACAAACTGGTCGAAAAGACAAATTCCAGATTGAAAAGTAAAGAGTTTTATGATTTGTATAAAGCAGTTGTTGATAAACAGGGAAATACAATAAGTGACCGGATACCTTTAAAGGAATTTATAACCCGTTTTAACGACGGTCCTGTATCGTGGTGTCCTAAAACAGGGGAACTTTTCGTCACGCAGAACTACAACGATCAGAAAACCAACTTAAAACCTTTTCAGGAAGTAGTCAACAGACTTAGGATTACCATTTTTAAAAGAGTCAACGGGGGATGGAAAAACGACTCCAACTTCCCTTATAATAACCCTGCATATTCGGTTGGGCATCCAGCAATCACAGAATCGGGTGACACCCTCCTGTTCTCAAGTGATAAACCCGGAGGATTCGGAGAAACCGATCTGTATTATTCGATCAGAAAAAATGGAAAATGGGAAACTCCTGTTAACCTTGGTCCAAAAATCAATACAACAGAAAAAGAGGAGTTTGGATTCATTACCGATCACAATTTTGGCGGCAGTTACCTTATATTTGCTTCAAAAGGAAGACAAGGAAAGGGTGGGTTTGACCTCTATTATACCAGGTTTCCGTCTGATTACAGCCAAATTGGACATTTCGAAGATCCGATCAACACCGAGTATGACGATTTTGCAATGACTATACCAAACAATGCTGAATATGGTTACCTGACCTCCAACCGCCCCGGTAAAGGTGATGATGATATCTATAAATTCACGTTTAAGCGGATCGTTGTACCGGTTATTCCTCAGCCAAGATTCAGAAATCTGTATGTCTACGATAAATCCAGCCTTCACCCGATACCAGGAGCTAATATATTAATGTGCGATAAAAAGAGTTTTCAGACTGATGTTGCTGGAAAAGTCGCCGCATTACCTTGTGCAATAAGCGATTGCGAAGTAAAAGCAAGTGCATTTGGGTATGCCGAAAAAACAAAAGTGCTCCTTGCCTGCACCAGCGAGATAAACAACGATACGATATGGATGAATATCATTGTGAATCAGAAAATTGCGCTAAGAAACATCTATTACGACTTTGATAAATGGGATATCCTGCCCGATGCAGCTCTGGAACTCGACAAGCTGATAGCCCTAATGAAGGAAAATCCAGCCATGAAAGTCGAGCTGGGTTCTCATACCGATGACCGTGGTACTGAAGTCTATAATATGAGACTGTCTCAACTTCGTGCCAAATCAGCTGTCGATTATATCGTATCAAAAGGAGTTGATCAATCGAGAATAAAAGGGACAGGGTATGGAAAAACTCAATTAATCCACAAAGGGACAGGTGGGGTAAAATGTACTCCGGAGCAAAACCGCGAAAACCGCAGAACCGAAATTTTTATCCCGGGATTCCTCCAGGGAGAAGCGGTCAAACAGCAAGCAGGGGATTACTCAACTGGCAAGCCAAATGCCTCAAAAGAGTATAGCTCAAAGAAAGAGCATGGCTCGATCTTTGAACCAACACCAGAGGTAATTAAAAGGGCCGAAGGGGAAACTGCCAAAAAGGGTGTTGCTGAACCAAAGGTTGAAAAAGCACCAAAAGTTATGAAACAGCCAAAACCTGAACCGGCACCAAAAGAGGTTGACAATGCAAAAGTAGAACCGGTATCTCCGGTGAAACCGCAGACAGTCACTGGTATTGAAACCGTAAGGTATTATCTCATCCTGGGCTCATTCAAGGATAAAACCGGGGCGGCCAAACATGTGAGCAAACTTAAAGCAGAAGGGTACGAAACCACAATCATCAGTGAATCCGAACCTTTCAGAGTCGGAATGGGTTATGCAAAATTCAGTCAGGCAAAGGATCAGCTCGAATTGTTAAAGGATAAATATATTGGGGCATGGATTTTGAAAAAGTAGGCTTTTAGCATTCGCAGAACTTCCAGAATGCCTCCATATTCAGAGACCATAGAGGTTAAATTGGCCTTGGATTAAATGGTACAATTCATCGGTAATAAACGGGAATCTTAAGGCCAGGTTGCATAAAAAATTCCGGTAAAGAAATCTTAATCGATTAAGATT
>CAIOOC010000746.1 GCA_903859795.1 uncultured Bacteroidia bacterium | reverse complement strand
CTTAAAGACAAGCTGATTTTCTCAAATATCAATTATTTTTGACTTTAAACGGAGAATCAGGTTCTTTTGCCATATGATTAAAGATGAGTTTGTCGAGTAGAGAGGGAAATAGTTTTCCAAGTAACACCGTAAATTTCCCTTCAATAAAGGTAAGGATTAAACTCCTTTTTCTCTTTTTGACCGCTTTAGCAATCAGATAGGCACAGGTTTCCGCACTCATCATTAATCCTTCATTCCGAGGAGTCTCTCCCTGTGGTTTACCATCGGCCGTAAGTGCAACTTGTCTTATGTCGGATGAGGTAAACCCAGGAGCCGCAACTAAAACATGAAGTCCGTTATGCAAATGTTCGATCCTTAGGGTGTCCAGGAATCCTCTGACAGCAAATTTTGAAGCAGAATAGGCTGTCCGGCCAGGCAGACCTACATATCCTGCGATAGAAATTATTCCTGCCAATGAACCTTTTGACTCTATTAGAAAGGGAAGCGCATATTTAGTACAATTAACAGTTCCATAAAAGTTTACATCCATTACTTGATGCATAACTTTAAGATCCATCTCATTAAAAAGTGCCCGCATCGAAATACCAGCGTTATTGATTAATACATCTATTCTTCCAAATCTTTTTATCGTGTTATCAATTAGATTCTTACAATCCAGCTCTTGACTTACATCTGTTCTTGTACATAAAATATCAGAACTTCCCATTTCGGATTTTAATGTTTCAAGCAGATCGAGTCGTCTGGCACCCAATGACAGTAATGCTCCGCGTGATTTAAATTCTTTGGCTAAAGCTCTGCCAATTCCGGAGGAAGCACCGGTAATAATTACAACTTTTCCAAGCATAAAAATAATTTTGTAGTTATTTCACTCTTCCCTAGTGATATATAGTTAAGGGTGACGACAAATCTACAAATAAAACCAAACTTTATTCAAATTTGGCTTAAAGGTATTTGTAGGAATTAAAAAAACCTTATCTTTGCACCGCCTTTGAAAAACACAGGCACTGAAATGATGACTCAGTAGCTCAGCTGGTAGAGCACATCCCTTTTAAGGATGGGGTCCTGGGTCCGAATCCCAGCTGGGTCACCAAAAAGCCTCTTAATCAACCGATTAAGAGGCTTTTGTATTTTTTGTAACTGAATTTTCCTCCGATTAGTGTTATAAAGGGACAATATCAGTAATTCTGAATAATTTATTTTGGGTTAATTTGAATGGAACTTTATAAGAAGTGGCGTTTAATGTTTGCAAGAGTAAGGAGTAATTGAAAGCTGTAAGTGATTTAATCCAAGCCTTTATCATGCAGAAACTTAGATAATAAGTCGGCAACCTGTATATTGTTGAGATCCGAGAATGGGAAATGTGTATTCCCGTAGATGCCAATTTCAGGCA
Organism: uncultured Bacteroidia bacterium; assembly: GCA_903859795.1. GTDB lineage: Bacteria > Bacteroidota > Bacteroidia > Bacteroidales > Prolixibacteraceae > JAAFHB01. Next base: position 1,109 of record CAIOOC010000746.1, on the reverse strand, counting down.
AATGAACCAATGTAACATCTCCGCCATAATGGTTCACGACATCTCTCCACAATCTGGCCATTTCGAGACGTACGCGCCAACTGTCCTGGCCGGGATTTTGTACCTGCTGTTCAGGGATATTATCCCCATAATACATTATTATAGGAATTTTTGTGAGCTTTAAAAAATCAGACATCGGTACACCTATGGCCGATAACGGGCCAGCAGAACTTTGTTTAGCAGGAGGAACTTCTCCCTCCGGAAATATGAAATTGCTACCCGGTTCGTAAGCTACAACAGCTTTAATCTTCTGATTTTTTATAACTGTCAGCCAACCGGGACCACCTGACTGAGAATGAGTAACGAGAATTCCTTCTCCGATTTTGTCAAAAAGTTCAGAAACGGCATCCGAAATCACTTTCATATCAAAATCTCCGGTATTAGGTGTCATTTGACGAAAATATTGGTTTAACGTTTCAGGATCTTGTGCGAACTGAACACCGGGGAAATAAACGGGCCATATTCCGATACGAAAAGTACCAAACCATTCCTGTTCATCATGTATAGGGGTGATATTTGCAGCCACGGTGCTGCGTCCTGCATTACCTCGTCGGGGCTGATCGATCACATATACTCCGAAACCACGCCGCACGAAAATAGTTTGAAAACCCTCCCGGCCATCGGGAGTTGTTTCCCAGGTCTTTGAGAACTGTCCAAATCCGTGCCAGAATATTAACGGAAATTTGCGCGTATTTTCAGGGATCTGATAGAAGATGTAAGCATGGTCGCCATGAAAAGTCTGTCCCGCGGGGGATCGGGTATAGGGATTAAACGTGCCTGAATTCGAAATCACAGTCCCACCCACGGCAAAACTTCCTTGTTCTTTAATAACCAGTGTTCCGACTCTGTTTTTAATCATCACCGAAGTACAAGAAATTAAAATTAGGAATAAAATCGTTACAAAATGTACTAATATTTTAAAATTCGGTTTTGTTGCCACTGGAATAAATTTAGATTAACTTACTTATTTATAGATTCTTGATTCTCATGGATCCCCCATGAATTTTAATCATCATTTTTTGTGACTGCCGGTTCATCTCGGTTTGATTCGGAATTCTGAATTGTTGTAT
>CAIOOC010000745.1 GCA_903859795.1 uncultured Bacteroidia bacterium | reverse complement strand
TCGGTTTCAAGTTATTTTTTAGTTGCATATCATCATGAACATGCAATTAATTGTCGGGCTGCTCTTTTATATTTATTAATGGCACAAGCAAGTAGTGTACTTATTTTATTTTCTTTTAGTATTTTAATTAAATTTTCGAATGATGAGATGAGTTTTATTGCTTTACATACTGCTGAACTTTCACCTCTTTGGGCAAATTTAGCTTTTTTTCTTGCATTTTTAGGTTTTGGCATGAAAACAGGTATAGTGCCATTGCATGTATGGTTGCCACAAGCACATCCTGTCGCTCCATCTCATATTTCCGCTTTAATGTCTGGGGTAATGCTTAAAATAGCTGTATATGGATTTATAAGATTTACGTTTAGTTTATTAGGAAATATTTATTATTGGCAATGGGGTATTGTAGTGTTGGTTGTTGGTGTAATTTCTGCATTGCTTGGAGTACTGTATGCTTTAATGCAACATAATCTTAAGAGATTATTAGCTTATCATTCTGTAGAAAATATAGGTATAATTTTTATTGGTCTTGGTTTGTCTTTGATTTTTATGAAAGCTGGTAGTCCATTGTTGGCATCTTTAGGGTTAGTGGGAGCACTTTATCATTGTCTTAATCATGCAATATTTAAAAGTTTATTATTTTTAGGTGCAGGTGCGGTTTTGCAACAAAGCCGTGAACATGATTTAGAAAGGATGGGTGGACTGATTAAGAGAATGCCTTATACTGCATGGTTTTTTTTGATTGGCTGTATTAGTATTGCTGCATTACCACCGTTTAATGGTTTTGTTTCAGAATGGTTGATTTTTCAAACTGCTTTTCAGTCAATAATTTTGAAAAATGAAATTATACGTATTTTAATTTCAGTTGCTTCTGCACTGTTGGCACTGACAGCTGCATTAGCTGCAGCTTGTTTTGTTAAGGTTTATGGGGTTATTTTTTTAGGACAAGAGCGTACTTATAATATGAGTCAAGCTCGTGATCCACTCTTTGGTATGTGTTTTTCGATGGGTTTTTTAGCAATTTTATGTTTGTTTTTGGGGATATTCCCAACTACTATTATTTCTTTACTTAATACAATTTCATTCCAATTAATTGGTACACAATTACCTAATACATATAATGTATTTTGGTTAATTCCAATTACTGCAAAAATATCATCCTATAATGCTATTTTTGTTTTAATTGGAATTTTAATAATAGGTTTGTTTAGTTATTTGTTAATGTGTATTTGTTTTCGTCAAACTAAATTCAATATTATCAAACCATGGGATTGTGGATTTGGTGGGATTAATTCATCCATGCAATATAGTGCTACTGCTTTTGCAATGCCATTGCGTCGCATTTTTAAATTTACTTGGTCTATAAACGAAAAAATAGAAAAAATTGGTTCAAATATTAATTATCTGTTACAGATTAATGATTGGATTTGGCAATATATTTATATGCCTATAGAATATTTGAGTTTAATTGTTGCAAAGAAATTTTCCAAATTACAAAGCGGTAATGTTAGAATTTATTTAGCATATGAATTAGTTACTTTAATTTTATTATTGTGGGTGGTTACATTATGTTGGTAATTGCTATAATACAAACTTTATTATTTATAATAATTGCCCCTTTATTTACGGGGGTTATGAAATGGATAAAATGTCAATTACAAAATCGCAAAGGCCCATCAATATATCAACCATATTCTAATTTGAATAAATTGTTTCGTAAGGAAGTTCTAATTGCTACAACAACATCAAAAATATTTCGATTAGCACCATATATAATTTTTAGTGTTAATGTTTTTATCTGTATGATAGTCCCACTCTTTTTTGTGAATACATCAACAGAAGCAGTTGTTGATATAATTGTATTAATGGGTTTGTTTTCTTTAGCACGCTTTTTTTTGACACTTTCTGGAATGGATACTGGAACTGCTTTTGGTGGAATGGGATCTTCACGTGAGATGTTAATTTCGGTAATTGCTGAACCAGCTTTATTGATAATATTTTTTTCTTTATCAATGATAACAATGAGTACTAATTTAGTTACAATAATTAATTATATATTTTCGCATAATTTATTGTTACAACCATCTCTTATGTGTGCAGCATTTGGTTTTGCTTTGGTTGCTTTGGCTGAAACAGGGAGAAT
>CAIOOC010000744.1 GCA_903859795.1 uncultured Bacteroidia bacterium | reverse complement strand
TACATATCAGATAAATTTATTAAATAGATTGGAAAATTGTTGCAATTTAACCAAACGTCCAACATAGATACCAATATACCTCATCACACCACACATCCTAGCACATCTCACCACCCAACATTCTTTATATCCTATCTCTCGCTGTACCTCCTCATCTCTGCATAGATGGTCAAGAATTCATTCTAAGATATTGTAAGATGCTAGTAAAGACAAAAACCCAACTAAGAAAATCATAGTCAGGACAACTATTTTACAGCCCAATATTAGTATTCTGTACATCATAATGTTATTACCAAAAACGGGCCTAAAGAGGTTATTTCAATGGTGATTATTGTAACTTTAGTTCCGCTTCTGTATATTTTTCAGGTTTTGTATCAGATTGTGAAGAATAGGTAACTTTTAAGGTGCCTGTATGATAATTAACCTTAGCTTTCGAATCAAGATCCAACTGAAACCGTCGAACAGGATTTGGAGTATAAACAGCAATTCCTCTAACAATTCCAACCTTTGTCAGGTCTCCTGTAGGAGAAGTATGTTCTACCAAAAGGTCACCATAAACCGACATATTTCCAGTTCTGTTAAAAGCTAATTTCAACCGGGTAATCGTGTCGTTAACAACGTCCAATTTAAGGTCAGATAAACTTACTTTCATCGTCGACTCGCCTAAACGGATAATCACAGGAATCGTAATCCCAAATATTGGAACGAGTTTCACCCCAATTACCGTTGAATCCTTTGGTTTTTCAATCGTTCCCAGAGCTGTCTGTTTTGGGACTGCCCTGAAATAAACATGCGAACGGTACTCGCCGGGCTGTAGTTGATCGGCCTTGATCAATTGCATTTTTACAACCTGCGCCTCCATTGGTCCAAGCGTGACCACTCTGGGGAAAAAACGAATAAACTTGTCTGCAAAATTCTGACCCAGATCAGGTGTTGTGATCTCTTCAAATGAACCGTCTTCTTTCATCCGGTATTGCATGATTGATACATTGTACTTCGCAGAATCCTGTCCTGTATTGGCCAGATTCAGATCCTGCGACCGCTTGTTTCCCTCGAAAACTACTCGGCGTGGTGTGATCAGCAAATTTCCCTGTGCCTGAACTTCAGGCATCGGAATAATCAATAAAATCAATAAGGCGCAAATAGGTAACAAGTAGTAGGTTAAACTGGTATAGGAGACTTTTTCATTAATAACGCCCGGGTTCTTCATGTTTTTAAGGATAAGAAAATAATTTCCCCAAATATATAAAAATATTTTATGCGTTCAGTTATTTAGTTTGCTAAAGGTCATTAAATCATAAGGTTTTCGCAGTGGATTAATGATGCATCAATCAGCAAAATCAATTAAAAAAGTCCTTTAAGAACACAAGGCCGGGAAATGAGGCCAGTAAATATCTTTCAAGTAATTATAAGTTAGTTAAATATCAAGAATTGATTACAGATGAGACAAAGAACTAATGCATTGACATTTTAAGGTCGGGTTTTCAATTCTCAAAGATTTTATCAGTTGGTTTGACCATCTGACTTTTAACACAATAAAGATTAATTATATGAGAAGGTTATAGCGTAGATCCCGGTATAAATACCAACCGGATTGGCATTCATATCACCCACATTCAAAACTGCTCCAACTTGTACACTCATGGCTCCGCCATTTAGCTTGCCTACACCAATTCCTGGTGCAGGATTCGATTGCCAGTCTGTTACAAGCATCGTTTTTGCATTCAATGGATTGGTTAATGTTGCAGCTCCGGTAGGGAGCACTACGGAAAATGTGGCATTGTATTCCCCTGTAATATAAAAACTAGCCGAATTATGTGCGCCACCCCCGAGCACAACTGTTCCCTGCGATGTTAAAACACCATCTGGTGTAAGGATCAGTTTCCCTCCCTGTGTCTCAGGTGAAAAGCGGCCAAAGTTCAGTTGCGCTGTTTCTGTCGCGGTGAGAGCGGCGATAACCTGGGCGGTAGCTGTGGCTGTTACTGTGGCTTGAGCTGAAGCGTTGACAGCTGAAATGCCTGCGAAAAGAGCAACACTGAAAATCAAAAGAAACAACTTTTTCATCCGAATCGCATAAGTTTTTGATGTACAAATGGAAACTGCCACGATTTTGATACTCCTATGGAAGAAAACTGATTTCATGGACGGTTTCATTTTTAGTATAAAGATAATACGTTTTTTTGATTTTTGTACTTTAAGAAGTAAGACCCGGCCCGTTTGGATATTGGGACGGGTCTTCTAATCTATGATAATAAGCAGCTCAACTTTTACTTAAATACAGGAGGTTATTCCAATAACACTGAACTACTTAGCGCCTGATGTCGCTTGCCTTTAGTTGTAATTAACTGTCACTGAGATATTTGATGCTGCAGTATATAATCCTGCTGTTTGAGAAGCAGCTACTCCTAAAGTTGCACCAATTTCAAATGTCTGTCCCCCAGTTGCACTCAGTTGAGCAGTTCCAGTTCCTGCTCCAAGAGTAAATGAAACTGCACCAGTTGTACTACCACCACCAAAAGCACCTACTGTCCATGCGGTTATAGGCATTGTTCCGCCTCCTGTGTGAGAGACAGTAACAGGCGCAGTGATAGATATACCATATGTATTACTATAATTCCCTGTCACTTGAAATATAGCTCTCGATTCAGCTACAGCTCCAGTATTATTATAATGTGAAACACCCGTATAAGTGTTAGTACCTCCAGGAACAAGGGTAACTGATCCGGCTGCAGTGGCAAGAATAGTTCCGAAATTCATATCAGCAGTTTTACTAATTGCAATTGGAGTAATAATCGTAGCTCCAACAGTGGCTGTAGCCACATTCTGTCCAAAAGAAACTGAAGAAAATCCTAAGATTGCGATAGCGAAAACGAGTAACTTTTTCATGATTTTTTGTTTTTTAATTGTTTGTTTTTTTAATGTTATTTGTCTAAATATTTTTGTGTCTTTCAACGTTACGATTAAGTTGAAACATTTATCGTGCCAAAAATTGTTACCGCCCTAAAAATGGTTGATAAGCCTGTTCATAAATAATCTTATATAGTTGATTAACAGCGATTATTAATTTTTAATATTTTTTCAAAAAAATAAATTCGAAACGCTTCAATGGCCTGTATTTTGAGTGCGGAATAAAACTTATTTTGCAACACGTAAAAAATTTATATACGACCGGCACGTTCTGACCTGACTGTGAATCCCAGTAAACAGTGGGTTTTACCTGCATCATGTCATCCGGGGAGATTCTGCGCTATATTAAGTCCGGGTGCGACAGGTTCAGGTAATGAAGAAGTCGGGCCTGGACTTTCAAAGTATCATTGCGGTATGACGAAGCAGACTTCTATTGATATAAATATTGATCCGCGTTAATCCGCTGCATCTGCGGGAAAACCCATGGTTATCGACTCTACAATAAACTGTATCGGTAAATGAGATTTCATTACTGCTCCACGGTAAATGATCTATTGCTGGCAGTTGGCTTCTGACAGCTGGCATGAATGTCTGTAACTAATTGCCTTTCCTTTTTATCATTGATCTGAAATAATCCACTTTGTATCATTGAAAATCTGCCAGAGGCCGGTAGCGAGAAGCAATGCCAGCAATATCGATTTTAGCCAGAATAAACGTAATAGAACATGGTTAACTGATTCAGATCTATAACCAGACTTTAAAGCCATCGACTGAAAATTTCTTAAATTGGGTTACCGGATCTAAATGCCCTGCACCTTTTGCAAAACCTGGTCATTATATTGGTTGGAAGATAACTGAACTAAAAAAAGCCGGACGATTTTCATCCCCCGGCTCCTAAACCTAAATTATCCCCTTCTATTAATTGTAAGCGAAAACGACTGTGTAAGATCCCTGGTACAGCCCTGACGCCTGACCTGAGTTTAAATTTGCTGTTCCTGAGAGTTGTATATTTTGTGAACCATTCGACTGTGCCACCGATGCCAGTGCACTACTATTAAGAGATGGATCTAATGTAAAAGCACTTCCCTGGGTATTGGAGACAGTTGCAGATTTCAGTACTACATTAACAGTTGCGGAACTTCCTGAATTGATAGTCATCGTTCCAAGATTAACAGTTGGTGAGGTTGTGGCAGTTTGGAGACTACTGGCTGAAGGTGTCCCGATGGCAAAACTGGTCACAGCATTCGAAGCGGCACTTACAGACTCAATAACTTCTGCTGTTATATGTCCGATGGCAACTGTCTGACCATTGCAGATTATTGTCCCTGTCAATCCAATTGAAAGGGTAATTGCAATTATCAGTGTGATTAAAGTTTTCATGATTTACGTTTTTGCCTTGTTAAGCGAAATCGTTAAATAATTTTTACAATACAAAGATATGTAAAAAAAATGATTTTGCAACAAAAACGTAAAATTTTTATTTACATTACGCAAATAAATTTTAACTGGAGTGTGATATACATCGCATAATTGATTTAAATATTTTTAATCAACTAATATGTAGCACTATAAACCTAAAATAGAATTTGTATAAATAGTTTGCTATTTGAATTAAAAGTATTGTTTTTTTAATTTAAATTATTTGTATGCATCTAAATATTTCAAATGTAAAAATTACTTACAATAAAAAGCGTGTTTAGTGGCTTTCTATTGTCATTCTCGCGTTTCTTAATCTAATGTGACAGATTCATTTTTTCGCCTTGTATCTCAAACTTCTCCCTAGTTTTTTCAATCACTTCATCTGCCAGACTGAATACATCAGATTCCTGAAAGCTTAGGACTTCATAACCAAGTCTTCTCAGATCTTCCTCCCTTTATTAATCTGCTAACGAATTTAACGGTTTCGAAATCCCGTGAATTTCAATAATCAAAAAGTATCCCGTACAAAACTCTTATACGTAATTGCCTTAAACAAGGTTTCAGTGGATCAGATGAAAAAGTTGTTTAAAGAGATTCCTCTACAAAATTGTCAGTTACAGCCAAAAAGGAACCCTAGATATGGAAGCTTTGTTTACTAGTAAAAGTTTAATGAACTGCAGATTACTTTTGGCTACTGGCGGCTAGCTTGAAGGCCAACAACTAATTGAGATTTAATCATAACCTTATTCTGAAATGCACGATTTTACCCCCGCAAAAACTGCCAGAGGCTGGTAGCCAGTAGCCAGACGCAATAAGAATTTATACTGCCAACGTTAAAAGTCGCAGAGTCAGCTTTCTTTAGGATCAGGGAGTTCGCTACTTTTGAAAAAACGCAGGGGGAAGACTAACAGTCCATAATTTGTAAAGTCATTCCTGCTCCTGGGTCTGTGATGGGCATGATGAGCATTGATAATGGCCCTGGTATATGAGTTTTGGATATTGGATAAAAACGGAAGCTTAATCCGTTGATGAATTAAAATATCATGAATCCAAAAGTAAGTAAAGCCATATAAGGTTATCCCCACACCTGTAAAAACCAATTTAGGATAATCAAAATATAACCCTAAGATTAAGAGTATTATGGCAGGAGTAGCATAAACGAGAAAAAACAGATCGTTCTTTTCCATTCCTGAGAAGGTCATTTCATGCATCGCGACTTTCTTCTGATCATTGATATGATGATCTTTGTGCCAGTCCCATAAAAATCCATGCATTACAAATTTATGGTTCGACCACGCTATAAACTCCATAAAACAGTAAGCACCGATTAAAAAAGCCATGTTTACCATACCTTCGGATTTTGATACACTCACAAATGTAGGTAATTTTGGAATAACCATATATATCTGGTACAACAGATTCATTTATAGCTGGTAAAAATTCAAATATCCTATGATTAGTTTAAAAATGACTATAATATTTGTCATACACTAAACTTTGAAATTTTATCTATATTTGAGGCAGTTCCATTAGTATATGGCCTTGTGACGAACTGTAAGTTTGAATGAACTTTCCTTACGGCCAAGGAAGTTAATGATTCTTAGCTTGCTATCAGATACTGACCATCTGCTTGAAAGCACATAACTAAATGACTTTTAATTTTAACCTTCTTCTGAAAAAGGCAACATTTTCCAGGTAAAGATCTGCCAACGGCAAATTGCCAGAAGCATTGAAAGTAATTTT
>CAIOOC010000743.1 GCA_903859795.1 uncultured Bacteroidia bacterium | reverse complement strand
GGTGAGGCCTTCCTTGGTGGCAAGAAAGTGAATGAAGAATGAAAAATGAAGGAATAAGCAAGGATTCCAACCTCTAAATTTACTATCTTTGTTACTCATTGCATTATTAACAAACATAAATCTTCATTCTGAGCATTTTTCTAATAATAAATTAAATGGATACAATTACTATAAAAATTGAAGGCAGTGAAAATGTGTCATTTTTCATTACACTACTTAAGAAATTTAATTTCATAAAAGAAGTTACTGTAAATAAAAAAAAGACAATGCAAAATATAAACATTGAAGAAGCACCTATTGAATGGGCAGAAAAAAAACCCTCTATAGATGATTTTTCAGGGATATGGAGTGACAGAAAGATTTCACTTGATGATATTCGGACCAAAGGATGGAAAAGAAACTGATTCTTTGCGATACAGACATTTTCATTTCCTGGTTCAGGGGAGATTTAGAAACACGAACCAGATTAGAATACATTGGTCTTGATCATATTTTGATTCCTTCTGTTACCTTAATGGAGTTACTACAGGGGGCAAGAAACAAGTCAGAATCAATCCAATTAAAGAAAAGACTCAAAGCATATCACATTATACATTTTAATGAAACCACTTCAAAGCTTACCATTGAACTGATCGAACAATACAGATTAAGCCATGGATTATTAATTCCTGACGCAATAATTGCAGCAACAGCACTAACTTTCAATCTAAAACTTTTCACTTACAATCTAAAGGATTTCAAATTCATTCCAGGTATTCAATTATACGAATACTGATGGTTACAGAGTTCAATTATTTTCACTCGAAAGAGTTCCTGGCCATGCCAGATGATTCAATCAAAATCAACGACGCAATCCTCTACCCCGAAAAGGTGCGCATCAACAACGAATATGTCAAAAACCAGAATTTCTTCCTCGATCTTAAGATTATTATCTATACTATTCTCGGGAAAAGGCTGAAGGAAGAGTGGGCACAGGGGCGCGTAGCGAAGCGGAGTCCCGATTAGTGTAGCGGTTCGGGAAAAGGGCGATGAGGCAATGGGGTGTCTAGTTGTCTAGTCCTGAAATAGGTTTACAGAAAAAGTAAACAAAAATCAAGACTAGTCAGTATGTATCATAAAACAGAAGTTTTATGATACAAGAAGAAATTTCAAACAGAAGTTGTTGATTGAAATATTGGGATAAAAACTAGTATATTTGAGATCAAAGAAATTCGCTATGAGCAAAATAAGAATCAAAAACTTCGGGCCCATCAAAGAAGGGATGCTTGAAAATGATGGCTGGATGGACATTAAGAAAGTTACCGTGTTTATTGGCAACCAGGGGAGCGGTAAAAGCACGGTTGCAAAGTTGTTTTCGACACTGAGTTGGTTGGAGAAAGATATGACACGTGGAATCACAACACCTGAAAATGTCAATACTTTCAAACGATTTCAAAAACTGCTGAGATATCAACGAATTGACCACTATTTAAAAAAAGAATCAGAAATAGAATATCAAGGCAAAGCCCTTCACTTTACTTTTCAAAATAGTCATTTAAATATTAGCTGGGCATTATCTTCTGATTATGCTTTGCCCAAGATTATGTATGTTCCTGCCGAAAGAAATTTTTTAGCTGTTGTTGACAGGCCGGATAAACTTAGGAGCCTGCCACTTCCACTTTATACTTTCCTGGATGAATACGATAGTTCCAGAAATCTGTATTCTACTGGCATTGAAATGCCAATTGGTAAAATTCAGTTCAGATATGATAAACAAAACAAACTTGCTCATATATTAGATAAGAAGGAAGGTTATGAATTGCGACTATCAGAAGCTGCAAGTGGTTTTCAATCTACAATTCCGCTTTATTTAGTAACCAGATATTTGGTTGAAAATCTTGGTAAGGAAAAAGATGTAAGCATAAAAGAATTGTCGCTTGAAGAACAGCGAAAACAGGATAAAATCAAAGTACGCATAAAAAACGATAAAAAACTTAATGGCCATCAACGTGAAATGCGATTTAAGTTTTTGGAGGCTCTTCCCTCTGCTTTAATAAACATTGTTGAAGAACCCGAGCAAAATTTATTTCCAATTTCTCAGCAGCAAATTCTTTTTAGTCTTTTAGAATTCAATAATAAGAACGAAGGAAATAAATTGATAATTACAACGCATAGCCCTTATTTGTTGGTTTATTTAACACTATGCGTCGAGGCAAATAGATTACAGCAAAAAGTAAATACTAATGATTTAAAATTAAAACTTAACTCCATAGTTCCCTTACAATCAACTGTTGAAGGAAATAACTTAGTTGTTTACCAATTAGATGAAAAAATCGGGACCATCGAAAAATTGAAAGATTATAAGGGTTTACCTTCAGATGAAAACAAACTTAATGATGGCTTGGCTGAAGCAAACGATGAATTTTCGAAACTATTAGACCTTGAAGATTTATGTCAGTAGATTTTTTTGCAAAACCGTGCTATAATTTTCAAGGAAATTGCCAAACGGAATTAGTTCAATGTTTACAAGACATCCCAAATAAAACATTTGGAATAAGCGATGTAGATGGAGCGAATAACATACCGGCAAAAGTTAATGCCATAAATCCTGACCCAGCAACTGATTTTATTATAGTTAACAATTCTAATACCCAGATAACCTTCAAAGCTGTGGATTGGTGCGTTCCTATTTACCGAACAGGGTGCTATTCTCTTGATGATGAGAATAGAATTGATTCTCAATTTTCATCCAATTCGGATATTTCATCAAGTAACGACTTAATCAAAAGATGTGAAGGTTTTCTACAATATGACAATTCTATAGTTTTTATTGAAATAAAAAATCGACCAGATGGTAGAGGTTGGCTAAAAGATGCAAGGGAAAAGTTTGAAGAAACTATTTTAAGCTTCAGAGAGCATCATCCCAATTTAACTACACAAATCAAAAAACCAATATTGTGTAATCCATCATTTCCAGGTCCTCACCAGAATGAAACCATACAGAAGCGAATATTAAAAGATAAAATTGGTTTAGCGTTCATTAGACAAGACAGCATTACTATCTGACAGTAGGTTTGGTTCGAGCCAATCAAACTAATCTGATTCAACGATCAGATCCTCTACCCCGAAAAGGTGCGCATCAACAACGAATATGTCAAAAACCAAAATCTCTTACTCGATCTAAAAATAATCATCTATACAATTCTGGGGAAACGGCTGAGGGAAGAGTGGGCACAGAGTGAGGTGGAGTAGCGAGGGGGAGAAAGTGCGAGGGGGCGAATCAAAAAAATGAAGGAATTAAGGAATTAAGAATGAATTGAGCAATGGAATGCGTCATCCGCTGAATTGATCGTTACAAACCCCGAAGGGGTAACATGATTATAGCAAAAACAAGACGATTAAACTTATCCGAACCCTCGTATGTTTGCCGAGGGATTAACGAAACACAAATATAGGCGAATATGGTAGATTTGAATTTTATTTACAGGAAAGAAAAGTCTGGGAATAGCAACGAACCCTTGATAACAATTTTAGTATATCGTCTTTCAGATT
>CAIOOC010000742.1 GCA_903859795.1 uncultured Bacteroidia bacterium | reverse complement strand
GTCTGAATCGGTATTGGCCCCGGTGTCTTCTGTGGTTATATCTTTGGTCGCAGGATTATAGGATGTGATTATGGCACAACGGTTTTTGAACTCAGTATGCTGAAAGAAATCATAATATTTACTCGCCTCATAAATGCTTCCGGCTACCAGAATAGCATTGCCGGTATATGAACTCAAACGTGGTTTGACACTGAAATCAAAGACAATATCGCTGACCACCTTCTCCATACGAGATTTCGAACTTAGGACGACCTGCATCGTGCCCCATCTCATTTTAAGGGCAGACTTTTGAAAGTCATTGAGCCCTTTCGTCTTGGCTTCAAACCATTCATCGATCTTTTTAGGGGAGGATAATCGCTGATCAATATCCCTCGCCTCGTAGATTAAATCGAGGATCACCTGATCTTCAACCCCTTCGTTAAATTTGTAGGTGTGAATATATCCTCCAAATACCTCCAGGCTGGTTTGTTTGTCTGATTTTAACAGTGGTGTCCCTGTAAAACCAATGAAAACGGCATTCTGGAGCATCGCCTTCATCACCTTATGGAGTTTGCCGCTTTGGGTGCGATGACATTCATCCACAAAAACGAATAGTTCACCCACCGTTTTTGTGGGAGCGCTGCGAAGTTCGTCGATAAACTTATCGAAATCCTCCACATCTTTCTTTCCAAATTTATGAATCAGCGAACATAATAACCTTGGTGACGGCTGGCTCAGTTGCTCCATGAGCTCCCTGCCACTCGAAGTCCGGATAACAGGTTCTCCTGCATCGTTAAATACCCGTTCAATTTGTTTGTCGAGTTCGGTACGATCTGTCAGGACGACCACCCTTGCATTGGGATAATTTTCAAGAATCCATTTTGCCAGCAGCACCATCACGATACTCTTGCCGCTTCCCTGGGTATGCCAGATGATTCCCCCCTCGCGACGGCGCACATGTTCCTGGGCTGCCTTGATCCCGAAATACTGATGATAACGCGGCAGTTTCTTGATTCCGCCATCAAACAGTACAAAATTGTAGATGATTTCGAGTAACCGCTCCTTAGTACAGATCTTAATCAGGTATTTATCGAGTTGCAACCTGCTGTTATCTTCGATATCCTCCTTCCAGCCGAGGAAGAACTTCTCGGGTGTGCCAATAGTGCCATATCGCAATCCTTCGGTATCATTCCCGGCCATCACAAGTTGAATGGTTGTAAAGAATGATTCAATAAACTCCTTCTGCTGATTAACCAGGTTCTGCCTGATTCCATCGCCTATTGAGACCGTACTTCGTTTCAACTCAATAACACCAATGGCAATCCCATTGATATAAAGGACTATGTCGGGGCGTTTTTCGTGGAGCCCCAGGATGGTTACCTCTTCGGCAAAAGCAAAATCATTTTTCTCCGGCTCTGCCCAATTGACAAATTGAATCCGCTGATATTTTTCTCCGGTGCCTGCAGTGACCTCGACTCCATAGCGCAATAGTTTGTAGACCTCTTTATTATTGCCATAAAGGGTTCGGTCGTAATTACGGGCTTCAGTCTGAAGTTTATAAATAGCACGCTTAACCAATTCCTCCGGATACCCGCCTTTGGTGATCAGGTAGCCTTGCAGCAGTTTTTCTTCGATATTGCTGTTATTCAGGCGATCCTCCCAGTTACCCAGGTACTGGTAACCCAGATCATCCCTGAGCAGGTGAACAATCCGGTTTTGGGTAGCCCGTTCTATTTCTCCGACTTCGCTCATTTTCTCTTTTTGGATTTATGGAGTTTCTTTTTCAGTGCAATTCCTTTGGCTGTTAACCGATAACGCTGTTCCTGATGTGTTGGAATTTCTGGAATAGTCATTTCAATGAATGAAGATTCAAGTGATTGATTCAGGTAGTTTAAAACAAAGGTTTCCCGATGTCTTAATCCCAACAAATCTTGTATCTCAGCCCGTTTCATCTCACCGGATAAAACCAATATAACTCTTTTTACCGTTTCTAAAACTTCTTCAGCAGCTTGTGGGGTAGCATGTGGGGTAGCTTGTAGGGTTGCATCTTCATTAACTTCTTCAAAATCTATATCTTCAGCTTGTCGGGTAGGTTCCCCAGTAACTTCCACAGTAGATCGAAGAGCGTCGTGTAGGGAAAGAGTGTAG